>RFUP01000049.1 GCA_009922885.1 Paracoccaceae bacterium | reverse complement strand
TATCATTCAAAATGATAATCATATTATTGGGGATATCACCAGCATGGTTCATGGCTTCGAAGGCCATGCCTGCCGACATGGAACCGTCGCCGATCACGGCAATCGCGTCACCTAGCCCGCCTTCGCAAGACCCGCCCAGATCACGGGCAACGGAGAAACCGAGGGCGGCGGAAATGGAAGTGGAGGAGTGCGCTGCACCGAAGGGATCGTAGGGGCTTTCGGAGCGTTTGGTGAAACCCGAAAGGCCGTCCTTCTGGCGCAGTGTGCGAATGCGGTCACGGCGGCCCGTGAGGATTTTGTGGGGGTAGCACTGGTGACCCACGTCCCAGATCAGCTTGTCCTTGGGTGTGTCGAATACCGCGTGCAGCGCTACAGTGAGTTCGACCACGCCCAAGCCCGCGCCAAGGTGCCCACCAGTGACCGAGACGGCAGAAATGGTTTCCGCGCGCAATTCATCCGCCACGCGCTTCAACTCGGCATCGCTCAGGCGCTTGAGATCAGCTGGTGACTGAACAAGGTCAAGCGTGGGTGTCAGCGGTTTGGGGCTCATGGCTTCCCCCTTTGCGGGTGGCTCAGGTCTCGCGGGCGATAACGAAGCGTGCGGCTTCGCGCAAGCAATCTGCGTCTGTTCCATAAGGATTTAGTGCGTCGCAGCCTTGTTGCACAAGCTTTGCTGCGCGGCGCTTTGCCTCGGCCAGACCGAGAAGGGATACGAAGGTGGCTTTTCCGGCATTGGCATCTTTGCGAAGCGCTTTGCCGACTTTCGCGGCATCGCCTTCCACGTCAAGCACGTCATCCCAGATTTGGAAGGCACGACCGAGGCAACGGCCGTAGGTTTGCAGGGCGGAGGTATCCGCCCCAGCCATCCGGGCACCTGCCATGGCGGACCATTCGATGAGAGCGCCGGTTTTTCCGGCTTGCAGGGTTTCGATCTCGGAAAGAGTCAGGGGTTCGGGCGCGGATTCTGCGGCGATGTCGAGCGCTTGACCGCCGACCATGCCGCGCACCCCTGAAGCTTCCGCAAGGCTAAGCGCGAGGGCAGCGCGCGCCTCGGGGGAGCAATCGACGGAAAGCGCGAGCTGAAAGGCCAAAGATTGAAGGGCGTCGCCTGCGAGAACGGCCGTGGCTTCATCCCACTTGCGATGCACCGTTGGTTGGCCGCGGCGCAGGTCGTCGTCATCCATGCAGGGCAGATCGTCGTGAATGAGGCTGTAGGCGTGGAGCGCTTCGATGGCTGAGGCGGCGGGTGCTGCGGCGTTGGTGTCGATTCTGTGCAAACGGGCGCTTTCCATCACGAGAAATGCCCGCAAGCCTTTGCCGCCTGTGACGGCGTAGGCCATGGCTTCGGCTACGGGAAGGTCGATCCCGTTCAAGGCAGATACAATCCCGTGCTCTGCGAGGAGACGGGCAGATTTCAAGGCGTTCGGAAAATCGACCAGCATCTTAGCCAGCATTGAAGGGCGTAGAACCGTTCGGCTGACCGTCGCTATCCAGCGTGATCTGCGAGACCTTTTCCTCTGCTGCGCGCAGCTTCGCTTCGCAGTGCTTTTTCAGGTCGGCGCCACGGGTGTAGAGCGCGATGGACTGATCGAGGGGAACGTCGCCGCGTTCGAGCTGGCCCACAACGCGTTCCAGTTCGGCCATGGCTTGCTCGAAGCTCATTTCGCTGATCGGTGCTTCGGACATGTGGCTCTCCTGTTTCTAGCTTGTTGCACCATAGAGACAGGCGGTGAGGTGTTCAATTCGGTTGACCTTTCTCTGGGGGAGTTTGAATCTGCCCAAATGGGAAAACGACGCGACAATACCCGTTATGCGGCTGCGCAGGTGGCGCTGAATCTGGAGGAGGCGATCGCCTCTTTGCCGGAGTTCGAGGGTGCCGAAGTTTTGGAGCTATTGCGGTTTGTTCCGGGATCGCGGGGGCTGTTTTCGGGCACGTTGCAGGGGCGGCCAGTGGTCTTCCGGGTGTTCATCGGGCCGGATGCGCGGGGTGATGCGGCAAAGGAATGGGCGGAATTGACGCGAGCCTGGACCTATATGCAGGGGCCCGACTTTTTCGTGCCGGAGCCTTTGGGCTATGCCGAGGGGCAGTGGTTTTATGCCATGCAGCAGGTGAGCGGCGCGCTTCTGTTGCGCCATATTGCCCGGCAGGACCCGGAAGAGCAGCTGCGGCTGATCGGGCGGGCGGGTGAGTGGTATGCGGCCTATATTGCCCCGACTCAGGTTTCGGGAAAGGCGCGGCCAACGCGGTGGCTCAATCTGGCTGAAAAGGCGATGTTGGCACAGCCGCATCCGTCTCTCGCTCGGCTGGAAGTGGGTATTTACGCGGAAGCCAAACGCCTGGCGGATCGGCTTTCGAAGGGGAAATGGCATTCCGCGATTTGCCATGGCGATTTCCACCTCAACAACCTGTTCATCCGGCAAGATGTGCTGACCGGTTTTGATTTGGGGGGGGCGGGAACACCCCCTGTGGCGAAAGACATTGCGCGGGCTTTGGTGCATATGGCGCGGCGCGGGGTTTTACCTTCGGGTGAGCGGCGGTTCGGAGTGGATGCGGGCGCCTTTGCCCGAATGGAGGCGGCGCTGCCGGAGGCCGATCGGGCCTTGGCGCTGCCTTTTTTCGTTGCCGTTGATGCGCTGGCACGGGTTGAGCAACTGGACCTGGGTGAGGAACAGTTGGCGCTGGCGGAAGCGATGGAAGAGGGCTTGCTCGGAGATCTGAGGCTGCTTTAGGCCCGCATCAAGGCCGAGACATGTGCGGCGGCACTTTCGGAGAGCGCATCGAGATCATATCCGCCTTCCAGAACCGAAACGACACGGCCTTCGCAGTGCTTGGCGGCCAAGGCGCAGAGTTTTTCGGTCAACCACACGAAGTCCTTTTCATGCCAGTTCAAATTGGCCAATGGGTCTGCGGCATGGGCGTCAAAGCCTGCGGAGATCAGGATGAGTTCGGGAGCGAAGGCGTCGATCTTTGGGAAGACTTCGGCCTCATAGACGCGCTGCATATGCGCGCCGTCGGACTGTGGGGGGAGGGGCAGGTTGTTGATCTGCCCATGGGCGCCGCGCTCTTCGGGAGCGCCAGTGCCGGGCCAGAGCGGCATCTGGTGGGAGGAGAAGAACAGCGCGCGGCTTTCGTTCCAGAGAAGGTCCTGCGTGCCGTTACCGTGATGGACATCGAAATCCACGACCGCGACGCGCGACAGCCCGCGCCGCTCCATCGCGTGGCGTGCTGCGATGGCAACGTTACCGAAGAGGCAAAAGCCCATCATGAGCGCGGTTTCGGCGTGGTGCCCCGGGGGGCGGGCGGCGACAAAGGCGTTCTTCACTTCACCCGCCAATACGGCATCGACAGCGGCTATCGCGCCACCGACAGCGCGGCGGGCGGCTTGCATCGAGCCAGGGGACATGTGGGTGTCTTCATCGAGGCGGCGCGTGCCGCTTGCGGGTTCGGCGGCGATGATCTGGTCGATATAGGCCTGCGGATGGCAGAGACCGATATCCGCGTCCGTACCGAGTGGGCAGTCGCGCCGATCAAGACCCGCGAATTCGGGTGTATCGAGGCGGGCGCGGATGCGTTTCAGACGCGCAACCTGTTCAGGATGCCCCATGGGTGTGACATGGTGTTCGCAATCGTCGTGGGTGAAGAAGGCGGTTGTCATGGACGGGTTCCCTTGGGTGGATCAATCCGGAGCCAGCATGTAGCCCGCGCCCCGGACGGTTTGCAGGTAGCGTGGTTGTTTGGGGTCTGGTTCGATCTTGCGGCGAAGGCGGGTGATCTGGACGTCGACTGCGCGCTCCTGTGCCGAGGACGCACCACTGCTGCGGCCAAGGTCTTCGACAAGCTGGCTGCGGGAGAGCGGCGAACCCGGTTGTGCGGCGAAGAGCTTCATCAGTTGCGCTTCGGTTCCGGTGAGGCGAATCAGGGTTTGGCCTTGCCAGAGTTCGGCGCGGGAGACGTCGTAGCGGACGGGGCCGAGGTGGAGCACTTTTGGGCCTGTATCCACAGGAACAGGTTCCGGCATGCGGCGCAGGATCGAATTGATCCGGAGCAGCAATTCTTTCGGTTCGAATGGCTTGGCGAGGTAATCGTCTGCGCCAGCTTCCAGCCCGCGAATGCGGTCTTCGGTTTCGCCCTTTGCCGTGAGCAGAAGGATCGGCACACGGCTCTTTTCGCGGATGGTCTTTGTGAAGCTGATGCCATCTTCGCCGGGCATCATCACATCCATGACCAGAAGGTCAAATTCGAGTCCGGCCATCAGACGACCCGCATGGGCAGCATCGCGGGCAGTTGACACAAGGAAGCCGTGCCGCATCAGGAATTTCGCCAGAAGCGTGCGTATGCGCTCATCGTCATCGACGATCAGGAGGTGGGGTTGGGGATCGGCGCTCATATCCCGCTTTCCTTCAGGCTGAGATAGCGGCGGCGCATTTCGGGATCCATCATGGCTTCAAGCACAGTGCGGAAGCCCGCAACGGCCTGCGGCCCGGCGGCGCGATAGGCGGAGCGCATGCGGGCGCGCTGGGCATCGGAGAGCTTGCGTTCAAGCGCTTCGCCTTTTTCGGTGAGGTAGAGATGGCGCTCGCGCTTGTCGACTTTGCCGACCCGCGCCTCGACCAGTTCATCTTCGACCAGAGACCGCAGGACGCGGTTCAGGGATTGCTTGGTTACACCAAGAATGGCGAGAAGGTTATTCACCGTTGTTCCGGGGGCGCGGTTGATGAAGTGGATGGCGCGATGATGGGCGCGACCGTAAGCCATGGTGGCTAGGATGCGATCTGGATCCGCAGTAAAGCTCTGGTAGGCAAAAAACACAGCTTCAATGCCTTGCCGAAGCTGTTCATCCGTCAAGAAAAGTAGGGTTTCGCCGCCTGAGCTTTCGGACATGACCGCACCATGCAAAGTTCTCTAAAGTTCCGGTCAGTTTAAGTCAGTCTTGTTGACATTCCAAGAACCAACTGGTAGCCATCCTCCGATTTGGCGCAAGATTATGTCACCAATGCGTGAGTCTGGCGCAATAAATGAAAAGGTTTGCCGGAGGAGGCTTGGGCATGGCTGCGTATGATGATCGTGACGGGAAGATTTGGCTGGATGGAAAGTTGGTGGATTGGCGTTCGGCCAATGTGCACCTTCTGACGCATGCTCTGCACTACGCCTCATCGGTGTTCGAGGGTGAGCGCTGCTATAACGGAAAGATCTTCAAAAGCCGCCAGCATTCGGAACGCCTGCACTATTCGGCGAAGTGCCTTGATTTCGAAATTCCTTACTCTGTCGATGAACTTGAAGCCGCAAAATATGCGATGCTTGAAGCGAATGGCTGGACCGACGCCTATGTGCGTGCTTTCGCGTGGCGTGGTGCAGGCGAGGATATGGGTGTGTCTTCTCGCCGTAACCCGGTTCGCGTGGCTGTGGCTGGATGGGAATGGGGCAATTACTATGGTGATGCGAAGATGAAGGGCGCGAAGCTCGACATCTCCAAGTGGCGCCGCCCCGATCCGCAAACGGCCCCGAGCCATGCAAAGGCTGCGGGCCTCTACATGATCTGCACGATGGCAAAGCACGCAGCTGAGGCCAAGGGTTGCTCGGATGCGATGATGTTCGACTATCGCGGCTATGTGGCTGAGGCGACGGGCGCCAACATTTTCTTCGTGAAGAACGGGGAAGTGCACACGCCGACGCCCGATTGCTTCCTTAATGGTATCACCCGCCAGACTGTGATCGGTATGCTCAAGGAAAAGGGCGTGAACGTGATCGAACGCCACATTATGCCGGACGAGTTGGAAGGGTTCGAGCAGTGCTGGCTGACGGGCACTGCGGCGGAAGTGACCCCGGTTGGCCAGATTGGTGACTACACGTTCGAAGTGGGTGCGCTGACGCGGGACATATCGGAAAGCTACGAGAAGCTCGTGCGTTCGTAAGCGAACCGGAGCGAAAGGCATGAAAGGGCGGGAGTGATCCCGCCCTTAGTCATTTCCGAGAGCGAGGATGCTTGCGAGACCGCTGCGGTAATCGCGATGGATCAGGCGAACGCCGAGTTCCGACTTGATCCGGTCATTCCGGACGCGCTTTGATTCCGCGTAAAAACTGCGAGCCATGGGTGTCATCTCGGCGTCATCATACGCCATTTCGGGCGGTGGAGGCAGGCCAAGGAGAAGTGCTGCGTGGGAGAGCACATCTTCGGGCGGGGCAGGGTCATCATCGCAGACGTTGTAGGCTGCGCCCTGATTGGGGTGGTTGATAGACGCTTCGAGCACCTGAGCGATGTCATCAACATGGGTGCGGGAAAAGACCTGACCTTCCTTGATGATCCGACGGGCGGTGCCGTTTCGAACCTTTTCAAACGGCCCGCGCCCAGGGCCGTAGATGCCTGCGAGGCGGAAGATATGGAGTGGCAGGTTGGGGATTTCCTGCCATTCGGCTTCGGCTTTCACCCGCGCCCGTCCGCGTTCGGTGGAGGGGGTTAGCGGTGTGGTTTCGTCCACCCAACCGCCTTGATGATCGCCGTAAACGCCGGTGGTGGAGAGATAACCGGCCCATTCCAGAGGGGCTGCTGCGATGGCTGCACGATACTGGCGCAAGACTGGGTCGCCATCACGGTCAGGTGCGACAGAGGTCAGGAGGTGTGTGGCTGAGGCCAGCGCCTCTTCAATCTCGGGTGACCCAAAGATCAACGGATTGATTCCCTCAGCGCGGAGTTTTTCGGCGGTTTCGGGGCTGCGGGTGGTGCCGGAGATATGCCAGCCTTGCGGCAAAAGCCGTTTGGCCAGTGCTGCTGCCGAATAGCCGTGACCGAAAGAAATCAAGTGCTTGTTCATGGGGTGATCCTGCCATGGCGCGGTATTGGGTTAAAGTGTTACAAAAAATGCTTTGAGAATTGATTTTTGTAACATATAACATGTTCAGCGAACCGGAGGAGCCAAACGCCATGTATTCCCAAGGTCTGATCGGTGCCGATGGGCGCACCACTGAATCCGAAGAGTTTCTCGCACGTTTTCAGGCGCGGATTGATGCCGAGGAAAAGATCGAGCCGACCGATGCGATGCCTGAGGGCTACCGTCGGACGCTGGTTCGCCAGATCGGCCAGCACGCGCATTCCGAAATTGTTGGCATGCTGCCGGAAGGCAACTGGATCACTCGCGCGCCATCGCTGCGCCGCAAGGCCGCTTTGCTGGCCAAGGTGCAAGACGAGGGCGGGCACGGGCTTTACCTTTACTGCGCGGCTGAAACGCTCGGCGTGAGCCGTGAGGAGATGACGGAAGAGTTGCTTTCGGGAAAAGCGAAGTACTCCTCGATTTTCAATTATCCGACCCTGAGCTGGGCCGATATTGGCATCATCGGCTGGCTTGTTGATGGCGCGGCGATCATGAACCAGATCCCTCTGTGCCGCTGTTCTTTCGGACCTTATGCGCGGGCGATGATCCGGGTTTGCAAGGAAGAAAGCTTCCACCAGCGCCAAGGTTATGAGTTGTGCATGTCGCTCGCGTTCGGCACGCCGGAGCAGAAGGCGATGGTGCAGGATGCGCTGAACCGTTGGTGGTGGCCTTCAATCATGATGTTTGGCCCGCATGATGCGGATAGCCAGCATTCGGACCAATCGATGGCGTGGAAGATCAAGCGCTTCTCGAATGACGAGCTGCGTCAGAAGTTCATCGACGCGACCGTGCCGCAAGCCGAATACCTCGGCCTGACGCTGCCTGACCCCGATCTGAAATGGAACGAGGAAAAGGGTGGTTACGATCACGGACCGATCGATTGGTCGGAGTTCTGGCGCGTGGTGAAGGGCCAAGGCCCGATGGCGCGTGACCGGATCAAAGCTCGTAAGAAGGCCTGGGATGATGGCGCATGGGTGCGTGAGGCCGCGTTGGCCCATGCCGAGAAGCGCCGCGCCCGCAAAATGGCTGCTGAATAAGCCCCCGCTTTAGACATAACACAGGAGACGAAGCCATGGTCCAAACCACGCCGCTTTGGGAAGTTTTCATCCGTCCGCGCAATGGCTTGTCGCACAAGCATGTGGGCTCGATCCACGCGGCCGACGAAGTGCTGGCCCTGCAAGCTGCCCGCGATGTGTATACGCGCCGGGGCGAGGGCAATTCGATCTGGGTTGTGCGCTCGGCAGATATCCACGCCTCGGACCCCGATCAGGCCGCTGAGAATTTCGAGCCTACCGCTGACAAGATTTATCGCCACCCAACCTTCTACGAGATCCCCGAAGAAGTGGGGCATATGTGATGGCGGTTTGGGAAGCCCTCATTGAGTTGGCCGACGATCATCTCGTCTTGGGCCATCGTGTGAGCGAGTGGTGCGGCCATGCGCCAATGCTGGAAGAAGACCTCGCCATGCCCAACATGGCGCTCGATATGATCGGCACTTCGCGAACGCTTTATTGCCGTGCTGGAGAGTTGGAAGGCAAAGGCCGCGACGAAGACGCAATTGCCTACCTCCGGAATGAGCGCGAATACCGCAACTGCCTTTTGGTTGAACGCCCGAATGAGGATTTTGCGCATACGATGCTGCGCCAGCTCTACTTTGCGGCTTTCATGAAGCCCTTCTGGGATGCTGCGCTGGTCTCGTCTGACGAAGTTGTGCGCGGTGTTGCGGGCAAGGCCGGCAAAGAGATGGCCTATCACATTCGCCACGCCGGCGAGTGGGTGATCCGCTTGGGCGATGGGACCGAGGAAAGCGCGCGTCGGATGCGCGAAGCTGTCGACGCGCTTTCGATCTACGTGGACGAGTTGTTCGATAGTTCGGACGCCGCTCAAGACGCGGAAGCGGCGGGCGTTTTGCCGAAGCGGTCTGAAATGCGGGCGGCTTTCGACAAGGTGATCGAAGACGTCTTCGCCGAGGCGCTTCTTGAACTGCCGGAAGTGCCGTTTGGCCAGCGTGGGGGCCGCAGCGGCCAGCATGGTGAAGGGCTGGGGCATATGCTGGCGGAAATGCAATCGTTGCACCGTGCCCATCCGGGAGCCACGTGGTGAGCGGAAACCCGCAAGGCCAATCAGGGCCCGCATGGGAGGCAGCCGCCGCCGTGCCGGATCCGGAAGTGCCCTGCGTTTCCGTAGCCGAGCTGGGCATCCTGCGCTGGGTGCGAATGGAGGGTGAAACGGCTGTGGCTGGTGTCACTCCGACCTATTCCGGCTGCCCTGCCATGTTCCATGATCTGACCATCCGCGCTGTCCGCGCTGAAACGCCCGAGGCTGTAGCGATCACTTTCGATGCTCCCGAAAACGGCTTTGATTGGACCCCGGGCCAATACCTGACCCTTCGCGCTAAAGTGAATGGCGAAGACATCCGGCGCAGCTATTCCATTGCATCGCTTCCCGGAGAGGCGCTGACTGTGGGTGTGAAGCGGGTGGAGGACGGTGCATTTTCCACTTTTGCCCAAGACCTCAAGGCAGGAGACAAGATCGCTGTGATGGCGCCGGAAGGCCGCTTTACATGGAAGGGTGAGCAAAAGGTTGTGCTGATCGCGGCAGGATCGGGTGTTACGCCGATGTTGTCCATTGCGGGCGCGGCTTTGGCAGCGGGTGCTGACGTGACACTTGTTTACGGCAACCGCAGCACCAATACGATCATGTTCCGCGATGCACTGGACGCATTGAAAGACCGCTACCTCGAACGCTTTACACTCGTGCATGTCTTGAGTCGCGAAACGCAGGATGTGGCGCTGCTGAATGGCCGTGTCTCCGGTGAGAAAGTCGATCGGCTCGCACAATCCGGTGCCGTCGATGTTGATGGTGCCGATGCCATTTTCCTCTGTGGCCCGGGTGAGATGATCGACGATGTATCCGATGCCCTTTCCACCCGAGGCATCCCGCCCGAGCGCGTGCATTTCGAGCGCTTCTACACCGCAGGCGAAACGCCCCGCGCGCCTCGTTCCGCAGCAGCAACCGAGGCTGCAAAGGCTGGCGTGACTGTAGATGTGGTGCTCGACGGCGTGCGCCGTACGTTCACGGTGGAAGAAGGTGACGACACGGTTCTCGATGCCGCTGAGCGCCAAGGGCTGGAACTGCCGTATTCTTGCCGGGGCGGTATGTGCTGCACATGCCGCTGCAAAGTCAGCGAAGGCACGGCGGAAATGGCTGTCAATTACTCACTGGAAGAGTGGGAAACCAAGGCGGGTTTCACATTGGCCTGCCAAGCCCGCCCGACATCGGAAAAGCTTGTTCTGGATTTCGATGCGGCCTGACGGCATCATCGGGGCATGACGATCGATCTCGACGCAGCCTACAAGCTTCATACCCCGGAGGATTCCAAGCGGCTCTATGCGGCTTGGGCCGAGACCTATGAGTCCGGATTTGTGGCCGATATGGACTATCGCCTGCCCTTAGCAGTGGCCGAGTCTGCGGCCAAGTGGCAGATGGAAGGCCCGATCCTCGACTTGGGGGCCGGGACCGGTCTGGTGGGTGCGGCGCTTGCAGGTTTGGGGTGTGGTCCGATCGATGGCACCGATATCGCGGCCGAGATGTTGGCCAAGGCGGCCGAGAAGGCCTGTTACCGCGCACTCTTCCAAGGCGACATAGTGGCAGGCTTGCCTGTTCCTGATCACAGTTACGCTGGAATAGTCTCTTCTGGCACGTTCACGCTTGGTCATGTCGGGCCGGAAGCCTTGCCTGAAGTCGTGCGGATTTTGCGGCCCGGAGGCCTCGCTTTGATTTCGGTTTCCAAGA
>RFUP01000480.1 GCA_009922885.1 Paracoccaceae bacterium | reverse complement strand
TATTATGATATGTTTCTAATGTGCTGCCACAACAGCGCGTTTGGTCATGCGGTGGTTCCTTTGTCAGTAGGGGCGTCCGCTTTCGACTGTTCTACCAGTGCCACACGAGCGGCAAGGCGCTCGGCGAATCCGGAATGTGCCAATTGGAACGCCAGTTTGACGGCCGCGGAAACCCCTGTTGCATCGGCCGAGCCGTGGGATTTGACCACAGTGCCATTCAGCCCCAAGAATACACCGCCGTTCACGCGGCGCGGGTCGATCCGCTTCTTGAGACGCTGCATCGAGGTGTAGGCCAGAACCGAAGCGAGCCGGGAGAGAGGGGAGAACTTGAAGGCTTCCTTCAAGAGGTCGCCGATCAGTTTCGCGGTGCCTTCGCCGGTCTTCAAGGCGGTGTTGCCTGTAAAGCCGTCGGTCACGATCACATCCGCCGTGTCACCGGGGATGTCGCCGCCTTCCACAAAGCCAACGAAGCGATATTTGCCGCGCTCGGCATTCTGGGCAATCAGATCATGCGCGAGTTTCAACTCGGCGCGGCCCTTATGCTCTTCGGTGCCTACGTTCAGAAGCCCGACGCGCGGAATCTCCAACTGCATGCCGTTGCGGGCATAGGAGGCCCCCATGAGCGCGTATTGCAGGAGGTCATGTTCGTCCGCACGGATATCTGCACCGACGTCCAGCATCACGTTGAACCCCTGCGGATTGCGCGAGGGCCAGAGCACGGCGATGGCCGGGCGATTCACGCCTTCGAGCTTGCGAAGGCGCAGCATCGAGAGCGCCATCAGCGCGCCCGTGTTGCCGCAAGACACACAAACCGCAGCTTCCCCCGAACGCACGGATTCCAGCGCAGACCACATGGAAGTTTCACGCCCGTGCCGCACGATATGGCTGGGCTTGTCATCCATTGTTACGATGCCGGAAGCATGACGAACTTCTACACGCCCCTCCAGAACCTTCTTGCGCGCCATCAAGCGTTCAAGTTCGTCTTTCGGGCCATGCAGAATGAAGCCGATGTCCGGATTTTCTTTGGCTGACAAGGCAATACCGGCGACAACCGCCGCCGGTCCCCTGTCTCCGCCCATAGCGTCAACGGAAATAATGGTGCGCCGCTTGGCACTGCTAGTCAGAGAATCCTGCATTGCAGTCATCCAGGGCGCCCCCGCCTAGATGCGCCTCAGGCGGCATCCTCGTCGAGATCCACTTCGTCGTTCATCGCAACGACTTGACGGTCATCGTAGTGACCGCATGCGCCGCAAACGTGGTGCGGGCGCTTGAGTTCGCCGCAGTTCGGGCACTCGTTCGGGTTAGCCGCGACGAGAGCGTCATGCGCACGGCGCATGTTGCGGCGGGATTTAGAAACTTTGTTCTGTTGGACGGCCATGTCGCAACCTCAGATTAGTGGGGCAGAGCCCCGGATTTTCAGCTACAAGGGGGCGCCAAATCGGCCTCTCTTCCCCTATGTAACCCTTATACGGATGAGCGCCGGAACATACTGCGATTCCGCCAAGGCGCAAGTGTTAAATGCTGCAGGGCAGAGCTATTATTTTTCACCTTCTTCGGGATCTTTTTTCAGCCCACCAACAAGTTTCCCCAAGGCGGCAAAGGGTTTCACGGTTTCGTCCGTCAGGGCTTCCGTGCCGGGGGGGGCTTTGTCCATTTGCCCAAATTCAGCCCCGTCAGCGCGCGGATAGAGGGGCAGGGCAAGGCTCAGGGCTTCCATGAGGACGGCTTCGACGTCGATCACTGCGGGCAGGGGTTCCAGCGTGTCGTCTTCCGGCATTTCGATCTCGTCACCTTGCGGCTCCATCTCCGAGTAATTCGCAAGATAAGTCCGGCGGACATGCTCTTCGATCCGCGTTGTCACTGGGTCTAGTGTCACCACACAGGGCTGAACGACCGTGGCACCGAGCCGGGCCTCAAGAAC
>RFUP01000479.1 GCA_009922885.1 Paracoccaceae bacterium | reverse complement strand
CGAGCTTCAGCACACCGCCGAGCGAGGCCATGGCGGCATTGGTGAAGCGGAGCGCGTCGGCACCGTATTCGTCGATGATCCCGGCGAGCGGCAGGCCGAAGGTGGTGCCTTCGGCGGCGATGGTGGCGGTGCCTTTCGGGAATTCCTGAACTTCCGTCAGGCTTTCGACGCGGGCGAGGCGCTTGATGAGCACTTCGTTGCGGTTCCACGCGGCTTTGGCTTCCGCGCCGAAGCCCGTGACGGCGAGCGGCACATGCAGACCTGCGGGCACGTGCATTTGCGCGCGGGTGGAGCGGACCTCTTCGATGAGGCCGATAACCCAGCCCATTTCACGATCTGCTTCCGCATCGGCCAGATCGGCGGCCGAGAAGCTGGGCCAATCGGCGTGCACCAGCATCTTCGGGCGGGTGCCGGTTTGTGCCCAAAGTTCCTCGGTGATGAAGGGCATCATCGGGTGCAGGAGGATCATGCACTGGTCGAGCACCCAAGCCATCACGGCGCGGGTTTCAGCGCGTTCGGTGTCGCCTGCATCCATCAGGAGGGGTTTGGCAAACTCGACATACCAGTCGCAGACCTTGCCCCAGACGAATTTGTAAAGCGCATCGGCCGCGTCGTTATAGCGGTAATCCGCAAGTGCGGTATCCACGGCTTCGCGCACGCGGGCGGTTTCGCCGATGATCCAGCGGTTCACTGTGGCGGTGGCTTTCGGCGGGTTGGCTTGGGTGGTGTGACCTTCCCAGACGCCGTTCATTTCGGCAAAGCGGCAGGCGTTCCAGAGCTTGGTGCCGAAGTTGCGGTAGCCCGCGATACGCTGGGTGTCGAGCTTCAGCACACCGCCGAGCGAGGCCATGGCGGCATTGGTGAAGCGGAGCGCGTCGGCACCGTATTCGTCGATGATTTCCAGAGGGTCGATGACGTTGCCCAAGGACTTCGACATCTTCTTGCCCTTCGCGTCGCGCACGAGGCCGTGCAGATAGACGGTGTGGAAGGGGATTTCATCCACGACGGCGAGTTGCATCATCATCATCCGGGCGACCCAGAAAAAGAGGATGTCGGCGCCGGTGATGAGCACGGAAGTCGGGAAATACTTCGCGAGTTCCGGGGTTTCTTCCGGCCAGCCAAGGGTGCCGATGGGCCAGAGGCCCGAGGAGAACCACGTGTCGAGCACGTCTTCCTCGCGCCAGACCGGGTAGATAAGCTGAGTGGGGTCTTGGGTGGTTTCATAGGAAGCGAGCGAGCGGGTCAGCAGCTCTTTCGCCTCAGCCTTGCTTGCGACTTCCACGACGCGGGCGGCGTGGAGCGGGGCGGGAAGGTTGGCGAGGTCGGAGGTGAACTTGCCCGCGACAGAGGCGAAATCGGCGGCGCAGTGATAGGCCGGATCGCGCTGGTCGAAGGCACCGTCGAGGAGGAGGCGGAACATTTCCACCTGATCGAGTGCGCCATCGGCCTCGTCATCCTTGAACTTGGTGGCATGCGTGCCGATGCCATACCACACGGGGATCTGGTGGCCCCACCAAAGCTGGCGCGAGATGCACCAGGGTTCGATGTTTTCGAGCCAGTGGTAATAGGTTTTCTCGCCGCTTTCGGGGATGATCTTCACCTTGCCGGTTTTCACGGCATCCAAAGCGGGGCCGACGATCTTGGCGGTGTCAACGAACCACTGGTCGGTGAGCATGGGTTCGATCACGACCTTCGAGCGATCGCCGAAGGGCTGCATGATCTTCTTCGCTTCCACGAGCGGCACGGGCGCGTCTGCGCCTTCCGCGTCGGGTTTCAGGGCGGCTTTACCCAAGCGCGTGTCATCGGCGCGGGTCATCACGGCGAGGCCTTCGGCGGTGATTTCTGCAACCACGCGGGCGCGGGCTTCCATGCGGTCAAGGCCGCGCAGATGATCCGGCACGAGGTTTTGCGCGTCGGTTTCGGCCTCGGT
>RFUP01000478.1 GCA_009922885.1 Paracoccaceae bacterium | reverse complement strand
GTCAGGATGTAGGCTTCGGCTTCGAATTTGGTGTGCGGCTTCACCGAGCCGGGCTTGCACAGCACTTGGCCGCGCTCGACGCCCTCACGGTCAACGCCACGCAGCAGCGCGCCGATGTTGTCGCCCGCTTCCCCACGGTCCAGCAGCTTGCGGAACATTTCCACACCGGTGCAGGTGGTGGTGGTGGTGTCGCGGATACCCACGATCTCGATCGAGTCGCCCACGTTGATCACGCCACGCTCGACGCGGCCGGTCACAACGGTGCCGCGGCCCGAAATCGAGAACACGTCTTCGATCGGCATCAAGAAGGGCTGGTCAACAGCGCGCTCGGGTGTGGGGATGTATTCGTCCACAGCCGCCATCAATTCGCGGATCTTGTTTTCGCCAATCTCGGGGTCGCGGCCTTCCATCGCGGCCAAAGCCGAACCTGCAACGATTGGAATATCGTCGCCGGGGAATTCGTACGACGACAGAAGCTCGCGGATTTCCATTTCCACCAGCTCCAGCAGCTCGGCGTCGTCAACCTGGTCAACTTTGTTCATGAAAACAACCAGCGCAGGCACACCAACCTGACGCGCCAGCAGAATGTGCTCGCGGGTCTGGGGCATCGGGCCGTCGGCTGCGTTCACAACCAAAATGCCGCCGTCCATCTGCGCCGCACCCGTGATCATGTTCTTCACATAGTCAGCGTGGCCGGGGCAATCGACGTGCGCGTAGTGGCGCGCTTCGGTTTCGTATTCCACGTGCGCGGTCGAAATCGTGATGCCGCGGGCCTTCTCTTCGGGCGCGCCGTCAATCTGATCGTAGGCTTTGAAGTCACCAAAATATTTGGTGATCGCTGCGGTCAGCGTGGTTTTACCATGGTCAACGTGGCCAACTGTGCCGATGTTGACGTGTGGTTTCGTACGCTCAAACTTTTCCTTTGCCATCCTCTGGGCGCCTCATGGTTTGGGGGGCCAGCGCGGCCCGGTTCATACTCCGCGCGCCACATATTGGCTTGGCGGGGAAAAATCAAGCGCCCTTTGCGTTTATTCAAGATTGCCCGGCAACGCGTGGCTTATCTTCCTCGCTGCCTTTATCGATCTGCGCTGCGGGGCCAAACCAGCCTTTATCGCGGCGTTGGCGTTCCAGATAGGATTGAATTTCTTTCGCAGCATTGCGCGCCAAGCCCTGCAGCTGTTCTTCGCGCGATTTGGTATAGCCGGTGCCCACGATGCTGCCGCCCGAGAAGCTTTCGAAAACGGTGATCTGTTCAACCTCTTCGTTCAGTTTGGCGCCCGCCGCGTCATCCCAGACCGAAAGATTGATGATCAGAACCGATTTTGGGCTTAAAATCAGCGGAATGCCAGGCTGGGCCAGAACGTATCCTTCGATCGAAATGCCGAAATGGTACAGCTTGTCGCCGCTGTAGCGGTCAAACCGCTCGGCCAAGGCGGCGGTGATCGCCTCTTTCCAGTCGTCTTCGGTGGCGCTGCGCGACATCGGCCCTTGGGCCATTTTCGGGGCCACGACAATGCGATGGCTTAGGCTAAAATCGCCCAAATCAACGGGGGCCTCTTGCAGATCGTTTGCATTGGTACAGGCCCCAAGCGCCAGCATGCAAAGCCCTGCCAAAAATCGTTTCACCATCACATCCCCCAAACCATAGTCCTGTTCACCCCGCCAGACATAGCGCAGCCCACACCCCTGCGCAACGCAGGCGCAGGATTGCCCGCGCCCAATGCCCACCTATATCTGTCGCAGCGAGGTAATCATGTCTGATCCAGCCCTTCCCGTGCGCGTTCCCTTGGTCACCGAACCTTGGGGCATCTTGAAAAGCCTGTCCGCGGCCCGGCGCAACGTGCTGTCGATCTTGCCCGAGATCGCCACGCGCCAGCCCATGGTATCGGGCAAAACCGGCAAGCGCTGGCATATGGTGATGGACCCGGGCGCCA
>RFUP01000477.1 GCA_009922885.1 Paracoccaceae bacterium | reverse complement strand
CGCGGCTTCCAATCCGTGCTGCTCGATCTGGGCGCGCGCTTGGGCCTTCCTGCCATGGTCAATGCCGACGGCTCACCGAAATTCGCCGATTACGCCGATTACATCGTCAACCACGAACGCAAACCCGGCATCGGGCCGCTACACGGCTTCCGCATGGGCGAAAATGGCGTGCAACACGGGCGCGGTGCGCCCAATGCGGCCCAGATCGACGAATACATCAAGAAAGGTGGCTTCCACGTCAGCCACATCCCCGATGGGGCCGCCTATTTCAAACCGTGGAACCGCGCCTATCAAGATTGGGCCGTGCACATCGGCCTCTATGACAAGCCCGATCCCTACCTGATCCAGCTCTGGGTCGAGCCGCTCCGCCACTTCCAGCTCGCCGCCGAAGGCGTGGGCGCGCATCAGCCCCCCGAACATCTCCGCGCGCGGATCAAAACCACGCTCGATCCCCTGCCCCTCTGGTATCCGCCTTTCCTCGACGCGGCGGTGGACCCAGAGGAGTTCCCGATCCACGCCCTCACCCAGCGCCCGATGGCCATGTATCACTCCTGGGGCACGCAGAACGCGTGGCTCCGCCAGATCCACGGCCATAACCCCCTCTTCGTGCCCACCGCACTCTGGGACGAGCACGGCTTCAAGGATGGTGACTGGGCCCGCGTCACCTCGCCCCACGGCGAAATCGTCGTGCCCGCGGTGCATATGGCCGCGCTCAATTCCCACACTGTCTGGACGTGGAACGCCATCGGCAAACGCAAAGGCGCGTGGGCTTTGGCGGAAGACGCCCCCGAAGCCACCAAGGGCTTCCTTCTCAACCACCTGATCCACGAGCTTCTGCCCCCGAAAGGCGATGGCCTGCGGTGGTCAAACTCCGATCCCGTCACAGGCCAAGCCGCATGGTTCGACCTCCGCGTGAAGATCGCCCGCACCGATGCGCCCCCCGAAAGCCAGCCCAATCATCCGGCGCAGAAATCCCCCGTGGGCCAAGGCCCCGCCACCCTCGCCTGGCAGGTGCGTAAATGACCCAACTTCCCGCCTCCACCACCCGCAAACTCGGCCTCGTGATCGACCTTGATACCTGCGTCGGCTGCCACGCTTGCGTGCTCTCCTGCAAAGGCTGGAACACCGAGAATTACGGCGCGCCGCTTGCGGATACAGATGCCTATGGCGGCAACCCCGTCGGCACCTTCCTCAACCGCGTGCACAGCTATGAGGTCACCACACCCGAAGCCCCGCCGCGCCTCGTGCATTTCCCGAAATCCTGCCTGCATTGTGAAGATGCGCCCTGCGTCACCGTCTGCCCCACGGGTGCAAGCTACAAACGCGTCGAAGACGGAATCGTTCTCGTCAACGAAAGCGACATCCTCGGAATTCTCTCCTAATCAAACAGAGTTAACTCCGTGACTTAACCCTCTTAGGTCACTGACCAAACTGGGTTCAATCGAAAAATTCATTCTACAAAACTACTAAAATAATATGGCTAAACAACTGTCATTCGACGAAGAAGCACGTCACTCTCTTCTTGCCGGCGCACAAAAGCTGGCAAGAGCCGTGAAGGCTACACTCGGGCCTGCAGGCCGCAACGTCATCCTCGACAAGAAATTCGGAAGCCCAACGATCACGAAGGACGGTGTTACCGTCGCGAAAGAGATCGAGCTCTCCAATTGCTACGAGAACATGGGCGCCCAGCTCATCAAAGAGGTCTCTTCGAAGACTTCCGATATCGCTGGTGACGGAACCACGACTGCTACGGTTCTCGCCGAGGCAATCTACACCGAAGGTCTCCGCAACGTGACCGCAGGTGCCAACCCTACCAGCCTTCAGCGCGGTATCCTTAAAGCATCCGAGGCACTTGTTGCCCAGCTTAAGGACATCTCCACTGAGGTTACAGACACGAAAGAGATCGCTCAGGTCGCTACCGTTTCTGCCAACTGGGACACCGAGATCGG
>RFUP01000476.1 GCA_009922885.1 Paracoccaceae bacterium | reverse complement strand
CGATGGGGGCGGGGCAGTTCTGCACCAATCCAGGCATCGCGATTGCCATCAAAGGGGCCGACGCCGAGACCTTTGCACGAGTTGCGACCGAAGCCTTGGCGGCAAGCCCTGCGCAAACCATGCTGACGGATGGGATCGCGGCGGCGTTTCGCAAAGGGCAGGAGCGGGTGTCGGCCACGGCGGGCGTGCAGGCGCTCTTGCATACGGTCTGTGCCGAGCGTTCGGTTACGCCCTCGCTCTACCGCGTGAGCGGGGCGGAGTGGAAAGCCAATGCGGCCCTCGGGCACGAGGTTTTCGGGCCTTTGGGTATTCTCGTGACGGTGGAAAGCCTTGAAGAGATGGCAGAAATCGCCGCGGGGCTTGAAGGGCAACTGACCTGCACGCTGCAACTCGATGCGGGCGACGTGGGCGCGGCGCAGCGTTTGATGCCGATCCTTGCCCGTAAAGCAGGGCGCGTTCTGGCGAACGGGTTCCCGACCGGTGTGGAAGTGGCCGAGGCCATGGTGCACGGCGGGCCATACCCTGCCTCGACCAACTTCGGGGCCACGAGCGTGGGCACCATGGCCATTCGCCGTTGGTTGCGCCCGGTGTGCTTCCAGAACCTTCCGGAAGCCCTTTTGCCCGCCGATTTGCAGGGCTGATCTCTCGGCTGGTTGCTGCCGTAAGGGCCGTAGCCGAGTTGCAGAGCGGGCGCATAACGGTATGCTCTCCTAAAAAGGGAGTAGTAGATGCGCCTTCTCACCCGCCTGCTGGGCTTTATCCTCTTCGTGCTGATCCTCTTCGTGGGGTCTGTGTTCCTGCTGCCCGGTGACAGGATCGCGCGGATTGCGGCGGATCAGATTTCGGCCCAGATCGGGCGCGAGGTGAGCCTTGGTGGCAAGACCACGGTGAGCTTCTGGCCCGTGTTGGGGATCGCCACGGGGCGGATGGAAGTGGCGAATGCATCGTGGTCAAAGAACGGGCCACTGATGGAGGCGGAAAGCCTCAAGGTGGGCGTGGATGTGAAAAGCCTTCTGGGTGGGGCTATTCGTATCACCGGGTTAGAAGCCGTTAATCCCAAGATATTACTGGAAAAAGCCAAGGATGGCCGCGTCAACTGGGAGTTGGGCGTGGAAGGGGTGGCACCCTCCGGGCAGTCCGACACGGCGGGAGCTGCGAAGAGCAACGCGTTGGCGCTGACGCTGGATCGGGCGCTCATCACGGGCGGGCAGGCGCGTTACATCGACCATGCGGCGGGCAGCGAAACCACGGTGCGTGACGTGGATCTTGACCTGCGCTGGCCGGATTACGCGGGGGCGGCCGATTTCGATCTGACGCTCCGGCCTGCGGGTGCGCCTTTGGCGATTTCTGGGCGGATCGCGGAATTCGGGGGCTGGATCGAAGGTGGGGTTTCTCCGATGCAGGTGAGCCTTTCGGCGGGCGGCGGGCTGGTGCGTTTCGACGGGCGCTCGGCGGTGAAGCAGGACGCTGCAGGGCGCTTGAGCGTTGAAGTTCCGAATACAGCGCAGATGTTGGCGGCATTGGGGATTTCCGGCGTGGAAATCCCGAAAGGGTTGGGGCAGGCGATCAAGGCCGAGGCGGATGTGACGCTGGTTGGTGGCACCAAGATCGCGCTCAGAGACCTGAGCGCGAGCCTTGATCACAACCGTTTGACGGGGGCGGTTGACCTCGATCTGGACGGCGCGAAGCCGCGGATCAACGCGCAGCTTGTGGCTGATGCATTGGAGTTGAACGGCACATCCGGCGGCGCGCCGGGGGCATCGGGGGGTGGAGAAGCCGCGTCTGGCTGGTCGGATGCGCGCATCGATGCCTCGGCCTTGGGGCTTCTGAACGGAGAAATGTCGTTGCAAGCCAATCGCTTGGCGCTTGGCGGGCTTAGTTTCGGCAAGACCCGTAGCTTGGTGACTATCGACAATTCCCGTGCTGTGTTCGAGTTGCGGGAGTTGCAGG
>RFUP01000475.1 GCA_009922885.1 Paracoccaceae bacterium | reverse complement strand
TGCAATACGGCGAAGCCGCCGCCGACATCGCAGAAGCCGAAGCCCAAACGGGCCGCCCGATCCTCACCCTTCCCGACATCGACACCTTCAACAATCTCGACGGCTTCTCCGCCCTCATCGCCGCCTGCGATCGCGTCGTCTCCATCGACAACAGCACCGTCCATTTCGCAGGTGCCCTCGGCGTCCCCTGCGATGTGCTCCTCCCCCACAGCGCGCATTACCGCTGGGGGCAAAACGGTGCGCCCGAAAGCTACTGGTATCGCTCGCTCCGCCTCTTCTGGCAGCCCGCACCCGGTGATTGGGCCACGCCCCTCGCGGCCCTCACTGCCGCCAACCCGCCTTGACCCTTCCCGCGCATTCCCCGATACCCTAGCGCCATGAGCGACGCGATCCGGATTACCGACAGCCACTGCCACCTCGACTTCCCCGATTTCGACGGGAAAGTCGGTGAAATCGTCACGCGCGCCGCCGATATGGGCGTGCACCGCATGGTCACGATCTGCACCCGCCTCCGCCACGAGCCGCGCGTGCGCGCCATCGCCGAAGCCCATGCAGGCGTCTTCTACGCCGCGGGCACCCACCCGATGAGCGCCCATGAAGAACCCATGGTCACCGTCGACGCACTCAAAGCACTCGCCGCGCATCCGAAATTCGTGGGCATCGGAGAAACCGGCCTCGATTACCACTACACCGCCGAAAGCGCCGAGGTGCAGCAGGTCTCGCTCCGCCTCCATATCGAAGCCGCACAAGAAACCGGCCTTCCGCTCATCATCCATTCCCGCGCCGCCGACGAGGATATGGCCCGCATTCTGGCAGAAGGTTACCGCGCGCAGCCCTATAGCTGCGTGATGCACTGCTTCTCCTCCAGCGCCGAGCTTGCACGCGCCGCCCTCGACCTCGGCTTTTACCTCTCGATGTCAGGCATCACGACTTTCCCGAAAAGCCAGGAGCTGCGCGATATCTTCGCTGCCGCCCCGCTGGACCGGATCCTCCTCGAAACCGACAGCCCCTATCTCGCGCCCGTGCCCTATCGCGGCAAGCGCAACGAACCGGGCTACACCCGCCACACTGCCGAGAAAGCCGCCGAAATATACGGGCTGTCTCTTGGCGAACTCGCCAAGCAGACCGAGGCGAATTTCGAACGTCTCTTCACCAAATGCGCAGGGCAGGGGGGGCAATGAGCGGCGAATTGCGCTTCACCATTCTGGGCTGTGGCTCCTCGGGCGGTGTGCCGCGCTTGGGCGGCATCTGGGGCGCGTGCGATCCGGAGAACCCCAAGAACACCCGCCGCCGCTGCTCCATGCTCATCGAACGCGAAACCGCCGAGGGCACCACCCGCGTGTTGATCGACACCACACCGGATATGCGCGCCCAGCTTCTCGATGCAGGCATCGGCACTCTTGATGGTGTCATCTGGACCCATTCACACGCCGATCACGTTCACGGCCTCGACGATCTCCGCATGATCGTCTTCAACATGCGTCGCCGCCTGCCGGTCTGGGCCGATGGCGACACCCAAAACGATCTCTTCTCCCGCTTCGGCTACGCTTTCATCCAACCCGATGACAGCCCCTATCCGCCGATCCTCGAGATGCACACCATCAAAGGCGATGTCACCATCACCGGCAAGGGCGGCCCGATCACCCTCACGCCCTTCCGCGTCAATCACGGCTCCATCGATGCGCTCGGTTTCCGCGTCGGTGATCTGGCCTATCTTCCCGATGTGGCAAAAATCTACGACGAGGCATGGGACTGCCTTCAGGATCTCGATTGTTGGGTTCTGGATACGCTCCGCTACACGCCGCACCCAACCCATGCCCATCTTGAACTGGCGCTCGAATGGATCACCCGCGCCGCGCCCCGCCGCGCCGTGCTCACCAATATGCATATCGATCTCGACTACGCGACGCTCGATGCCGAAACACCCGATCACATCACCCCTGCTTTCGA
>RFUP01000474.1 GCA_009922885.1 Paracoccaceae bacterium | reverse complement strand
TGGGTGCACACGATGCCCCTGAAAATGCGGTTCCGCGTCTCGGGCCTTTATATCTCGATCATTCCGCCGGTTCTGGTGGGCTTCGCGGTGGGGCTACTCTCATCCATCATGGGCGTGGGTGGCGGCTTCATCATGGTGCCCGCGATGATCTATATCCTCCACATGCCGACGAAAGTGGTGGTGGGCACATCGCTTTTCCAGATCCTCTTCGTGGCGGCCTTTACCGCGATCCTCCATGCGACGACCAATTACACCGTGGATATCGTGCTGGCGCTCCTTCTGCTGATCGGCGGCGTGATCGGTGCGCAATTCGGGGCGCAACTGGCGGTGCGGCTGCGGGCGGAGCAGCTGCGCATTCTCTTGGCGGGCATGGTGCTCTTGGTGTGCTTCAAGCTGGCGTTCGACCTCGTGTTGACGCCGTCGGAGCTTTATTCCGTTTCTGCGGTGGGAGGGCATTGATGCGCGCCCTTCTGATCGCTCTCCTGAGCTTCCTCCCGTTCCTGCCTGCTGTGGCGGAGGAATCCGTGGTCTTGGGGTTGAGCCAAGACAAGGTGTCGATCACCACGCGGTTCGATGGCTCGAACCTTCTGATTTTCGGGGCAATCAAGCGCGAGGCGCCGATGCCGGAGGGGCCTCTGGATGTGATCGTCACGCTGGCAGGGCCGACGCAGGCGATCACCGTGCGCCGGAAAGAGCGGCGGTTCGGCATCTGGGTGAACGCGGAAGCCGTGCCGATGAGCCAAGCGCCCGCCTTCTATGCCGTGGCCAGCACGGCCCCGCTGCCAGAGATCCTCAATAACGTGGACGATCTTCGCCACACGATCACCATCCCGCGCGCGATCCGTGCCGTGGGAGCCACATCTGTTGCGCCGGATGTGGAGAATTTCATCGATGCCCTTGTGCGGATCCGGATGAACAAGGGGCAATACCAGATGCTGGAAGGCTTGGTGCGGCTCGACGAGGACACGCTTTTCCGCACCGAGATCACTTTGCCCTCGGCGCTGACCGAAGGCGTTTACCCAACGCGGATTTTCCTCTTGCGGAGCGGGGCCGTTGTGGCCCGGCACGACGCAGTGATCAATGTGCAAAAGGAAGGCGTTGAGCGCTCGCTCTTCGAGATGTCGCGCGAGCAACCTTTGCTTTATGGCATCTTGTCTCTGGTAATCGCGGTTGCGGCAGGTTGGGGCGCGTCGGCCTTCTTCCGGATGATCCGGCAGGCCTGATTGCGCTGGACTTTCCCTTGCTCGCTTCCGAAACTCGGGGTGGGACGAGAGGGGAGAGCGCCATGACCGCGACGCGACGCACCGGATTTTTCTTTGACGAATTGTGCTTCTGGCACGGGGGCGGGAATTACGCGCTAACCCTGCCGCTCGGCGGCTATGTGCAGCCTTTGGCAGCGGGCGGCCTGCCAGAAAATCCCGAGACGAAGCGGCGGTTGAAGAACCTCATGGACGTGTCGGGGTTGATGCGGGACCTCATACCTTCAAGCGCGGAGCCTGCCACGTGGGAAGACCTCGCGCGGGTGCATCCCGAGGCGTTCCTCACGAAATTCAAAGAAGCTTCCGACGCGGGCGGTGGAGAGTTGGGCCTCAGAACGCCGTTCCTCAAAGGCGGTTTCGAGATCGCCGCTCTCTCGGCAGGGCTCGCGAAAGCCGCGCTTTTCGCGGTGATGCAAGGCAAGATGGACAACGCCTATGCGCTCTCTCGCCCGCCGGGGCATCATTGCCTGCCGGACTGGCCGAACGGGTTTTGCCTTCTCAACAACATCGGCATCGCCGTGGAAGCGGCGAAAGCCGCCGGACTGGGCCAGCGCTTTGCCGTGGTGGATTGGGACGTGCATCACGGCAATGGCACGGAAGCGGTGTTTTACGAGCGCGACGATGTGCTGACGATTTCTCTGCACCAAGAACTGAACTACCCGACCGACACGGGCTATTTCGAGGATCGCGGG
>RFUP01000473.1 GCA_009922885.1 Paracoccaceae bacterium | reverse complement strand
GCCCATGATGGTGCGCGAGGCTTCTTGCCCCGAAACGTTCCGGGAGCGTGCTGTGCCCACAGGGGCGCAAATCGTCATCAGCCCGTGGCATTTGCACCGCCATGAACGGCTCTGGGAAAACCCGGACGCATTCCAGCCCGAGCGCTGGCAGGGCGAGGAGGGCAGGGGGATTGCGCGCGAGGCTTGGATCCCGTTTTCCGCCGGGTCGCGGGTTTGCACAGGTGCGGGTTTTGCCATGATCGAGGGGCCGTTGCTGCTTGCTGCGATCCTCCGAGAACTGCGGGTTGAACTGGCCGGAGACGCCCCGCGGCCTGTGGCGCATCTAACTGTGCGCTCGGCCAACGGCATCCATTTGAAGATCAGCCGCCGTTAACGGCCTTGGCCTGCTCTTGGAAATGTTTCAGCACGTAGATCCGGATCGCGGACGCGAGCCCAAGATCGCCTCGGGCCGTATCGATATCTGCTGTCAAGGCGTTGATTGTAATGTCTTTTTTGAGCGCAATTTCGCGAAACGCCCGCCAGAACTCATCTTCGAGAGATATGCTGGTGCGATGACCGTGCAGGGTCACCGAATGTTTGACAGGGCGGCCACTCATGGCTCGCCCCTGTCCCGTTCATGGCCGTCAAGTCTCTGATCTGCCTGCGCTTTTTGCGCTTCTTCCAACCGTTTCTCGGCCTTTGTGCGCCCGAACTTTACTGCGTTGGCATCGGCCTCGGCCTTTTGGCTGGCCTTGTCCTTCGCCTTTCGGAAGCGGTTGAGGTTGACGATTTCGGCCATGGCTCATCGCACCTTCGGTTGGAAAGGCGGAGGTTATTCCTCCGCCTCATCTCCTTGATCGGCAATCCGCGCCACCGAGACCACCACTTCGTCGCCCGTCACGTTAAACACGCGCACACCGCCTGCAGACCGCGACCGGAAGGAAATTCCATCCACGGGTACGCGGATCGATTGCCCCGAAGAGGTGGCGAGCATCACCTGATCGTCCATTTCAACCGGGAAGGAGGCCACCAGAGAGCCGCCGCGCATGGATTTCTCCATCGCCGTCACACCCATGCCGCCCCGTCCGCGCACCGGATAGTCGTGGCTGGAGGAAAGCTTGCCAGTCCCGCGTTCGGTGATCGTCAGGATCAGGTTCTCGAAGGCTGACATTTCGGCGTACCGCTCGGGGCTGATCGCGCCTTCGATGGTCGCTTCGTCCTCGTCGGCCTCAACCTCTTCGGTCACACCGGCAACAGCACGGCGCATCTTGAGGTACGCGGCCCGCTCTTCAGGAGTAGCCTCGAAATGGCGGATCACAGACATCGACACCACGTGATCCTCGCCATTCAGGCGAATACCGCGCACACCCGTTGAATCACGCCCTTTGAACACACGAACTTCCGTGGTCGGGAAGCGGATCGCGCGGCCCGATGCAGTGGTCAGCATCACGTCATCGTCTTCCGAGCAGATGCGTGCGTTCACGAGTTCCACACCCTCGGGCAGCTTCATCGCGATCTTGCCGTTCCGCATCACATTGGTGAAATCCGAGAGCGCATTGCGGCGCACATCGCCTTCCGAGGTGGCGAATACGATCTGAAGATCGTCCCAATCGTCTTCCGGGCGGTCCACCGGCATGATTGCCGCAATCGAAACGCCCTGCGGGATCGGCAGGATGTTGACGATCGCCTTTCCCTTTGCGGTGCGACCACCAGAAGGCAGGCGCCAGCACTTCAGCTTGTAGACCATGCCGTCAGTTGTGAAGAACAGGAGCTGGTCATGGGTATTGGCCACGAAGAGGGTGGTAACCACATCCTCTTCCTTGGTTTGCATCCCCGAAAGCCCCTTGCCGCCACGGCGTTGCGCGCGGAAATCGACAAGCGGCGTGCGTTTGATCCAGCCGCCGGAGGTGATGGTCACCACCATGTCCTCGCGCTCGATCAGGTCTTCGTCTTCCAGATCGCCTGCCCAATC
>RFUP01000472.1 GCA_009922885.1 Paracoccaceae bacterium | reverse complement strand
GCCGTGATCTCTTCCCAGCGGTTCGGCTCCAAACCTTCCGCCTTGGCCGCCTTGGGCAGAGCGGTCAGCAATCCGGCCCCCGCCATCCCTCCGATCAACGCGCGGCGGTTCAGCCACATGCCTTCCGGCGTCACATCCTTATCGGTCAGCCTGTTCTTCCATCGATAGGCCATACAATATCCTCCAACTCGTTACTCATGTTCTAGATCGCCCCGCGCCATCCTCAAAACCAACTTCGCTCACAGTCGCGTTCCCGCTTGAAACATTCGTATTTTTGTATGTATCAATTTGCCATGCGCTCCCATAAGCATGACCGATAGAGTGTAAGTGCCCCAGCCGAGGAAAGCTCCATGATCCGCCACATCGCCGCCATTGCTCTCGCCACCACCCTCGCGATGCCCGCCATCGCCGAGAACGGAGCCGTCACCTATGAAACCGACGACAGCTTCGAAGATGCGATCTTCGCGCTGGAAAACGCCATTCTCGACAAAGGCCTCGTGATCGACAGCGTCTCCCACACGGGTGAAATGCTGGAACGGACCAAGGCAGATGTCGGCGGAACCGTCACGCTCTTCGAAAAGGCCGATGTCTACAGCTTCTGCTCCGCCGCGCTCTCTCGCAAAGTCATGGAAGCCGATCCGATGAACATTCGCTTCTGCCCCTACGACATCTTCGTCATGCAGCAGCCCGGCGCGAAAGTAACCGTCGGCTTCCGCACCTTCCCCGAAGGCCCGATGCAGGAAGTCCAAGCCCTCCTCGATGGCATCGCCCGCTCTGCCGCAGGGCTTGAATAATCACGGGGCCCTCACCCGCGATCACAAGCTTCTGACTGGAAATTCAAACCCCGCTGGGCTTAGGCGCAGCGGGGATTTTTCAATCCCTCTTCACGTGTTTTTTAGGAAAATCCACTCTCCCTATGCCTGCGTAACTCCTTGCGATCCCACACCGGGATTAACCGCAACAAGGAGATTGAAATGCTTCGTAGAACCGTTCTCGCCCTCGCCGCCGCAACCGCCTTCGCAGGCCCCGTTTTCGCTGCTGGCCACTCGAAAGACATCGTCGACACCGCTGTTGAGGCCGGAAGCTTCGGCACGCTGGTCGCTGCCGTGGAGGCCGCAGGCCTTGTGGAAACCCTGAAAGGCCTAGGCCCCTTCACAGTCTTCGCCCCCACGGATGAAGCCTTCGCGAAACTGCCTGCTGGCACCGTGGAGGACCTCCTCAAGCCCGAAAACAAGGACAAGCTCATCGCCATCCTCACCTATCACGTGGTGCCGGGTAAGGTGATGTCGGGTGATCTCGCGAACGGCATGAAGGCGGAAACCGCGCAAGGCGCGGAGGTCACCATCATGACCGAAGGCGGCGTAAAGGTGAACGAAGCCACTGTTATCACGGCCGATATCGAAGCCTCGAACGGGGTCATCCACGTCATCGATTCGGTGATCATGCCGCCGATGTAAGCGCCAATTCACGCGCTAAAGATGCATTGTTTCCAATGCGCTAGCCCCACCATTATCCCAATGGTGGTGATTTCCATACTTTTGCCCCAATTTTGATCCTTTTTCTCCATCTTTGTTGTTCCCCCGCGTAAACTCGCGGGAAGAACAAAAATCAGAGGCCAACTCGCAAGCTATCGCAGTCTCCGGCTCGGCCGGATCACTACGGGAAACGCTCGGCACAGCACCTCCCTTCACCAATTGCCCTTCACGGGGCGAAACCATGAACGGGGAGTAACTTCATGGCTACGATTATTGAAACAGCGGACAGCGCGCCGCTTGATAACCAATACACCATTGGCGCTGGTGACAACTATCTGGGCACCCTTGGCGGATATCCCCTCGGTGACTTTGCCGATGGCGTCTCGCTTCAACTAGAAGCGGGCAAGACCTACGAACTCGTTCTCTCGGCAAGCAGCAGCTTCAATTATACTCTCTACAATGCGTTTGGCGGTTGGACCTCTGCCTAT
>RFUP01000471.1 GCA_009922885.1 Paracoccaceae bacterium | reverse complement strand
CCGCAGCCCCGGCGCGAGGGTTTTCGAGAAACTGCCGCAATAAATCGTCCGCGCCTCTTCGATGGATCCCTTCTCCGCGATCTCCAGCGCAAGGATCGGCGGCACATCTTCGCCCGAATAGCGCAGCGCGTAATAGGCCGAATCCTCCAGAATGGCCGCATCCAGCGCCTCGGCCTGCGCAATCAGCGCCCGCCGCTCATCCGCCGAAAGCGTCACCCCGGTCGGGTTCGAGAAATCAGGCGTCACATAGAGGAACTTCACCGCCCCACCCGCCGCCGTCGCTTCCGCCGCCACGGCTTCCGGTGCGCGGTTGTCGGCAGGGTCCAATCGGTCATAACGCGGCTCATAGGCGTTGAACGCGCCAAGCGCCCCCAAATAGGTCGGCCACCCCACCAGCGCCGTATCCCCCGGCGAAAGGAACAGCTTGCCCAGATAATCCAAAGCCTGCTGCGAGCCCGAGGTAATCAGGATGTTATCCGCCTCGCAGGGCACCCCGATCGAGCCCATATAATCCGCGATCCACGCCCGCAGCGCCGGATTGCCTTCGGAAGTCGAATACTGCAGCGACATATCCGCCGCGCCATCCGCCAAAGCCCGATCCGTCGCCTCGCGAAACGCCTCTACCGGAAACAGCGCCGGATCAGGAATACCGCCCGCGAAAGATAGGATGCCGGGGCGGTTGAGCAATTTCAGCAACTCGCGGATCTCCGACGCCTTCATACGTCCGGCACGCGTGGCAAAAAGCGAAGTCAGGGTCATAGGGGCACTCCTCCAAGTTCGGCCACCCTCATCGCGGCCAAGCACAAAGTCAATAATGCTGACATAAATCGTGAAAACCTGCTCTCAAGGGTGCGGGAATCCCTACTTTTCGCAACGCCGTTTCAGGCGCACAGTCTCCTCATTGATTTTCAAAGCTTTTTCGAGGCCCCCATGAAACGGATCACATTCTGGATCGTCGGCTTGGCTATTTTGTGCCTGTTGCCCGTTCTTTCTGTCGCAGCCCCCTTGGTGGCTCAGGTCGACATCCGCTCCCAAACCATGACCGTCTATCTCGACGGCACGCCCGCCTACACTTGGCCCGTCTCCACCGCCCGCAAGGGCAAGATCACCCCCACAGGCACCTTCCGCGGCCAGTCGCTCTCGCGCCATCACCGCTCCAGCCTCTACAACAACGCGCCAATGCCCTATGCGATCTTCTTCCGTGGCAATTACGCCATCCACGGCACCAACCAGATCAGCCGTTTGGGCCGCCCCGCCAGTGCAGGATGCGTGCGCCTCCATCCCGATCACGCCGCCGTTCTTTTCGATCTCACTAAGAAGCTCGGGCCGCAAAACCTGAAAGTCGTGATCCAGCGTTAACCGTAGGCCTTGCCCCAGCGCTCCAGTAGCGCTCGCTGCAAGGCCTTCGCCTTCTTGTTCCACTGCGGCGCACCCGGCGGATTTTCCCGCTCCGCCTCTTTGATCGCCGCCCTCCGCTTCGGGTCCACGCTGAAAATCGCGAACACCAACTCGCCGCCCTTCGGCGTGGTCACAAACCCCGCAAGGCTCGACGCGAAGTTCAGGGTTCCAGTCTTCGCCGCCACCTTCAGGGGATGGTTCTTGTCCACCTTCCCCTTGGCGTCGCGCATCGCCACCTCTTTCAGCAGCGGCTTCAGCCCCAGCTTGCGTGCCACCAGAAGCGCGCTCACCATGCCTGCCGCCGTGATCCGGCTATCCTCACCCAAGCCCGAGTGATCCACAAACGTCGGGTTCGCCATGCCAAGCCGCGTCTCTGCCCAGCGCTGCATCTCCCGCGCCGAAGCCTTCAGATCCGCAACCGCTCCACTCCGCTTCTGGCTCGCCGCCATCCCGACCATTTCAGCCGTCAGATTGGTCGAATGTTTCAACATATCCCTGAGCACCACATCAAGGCTGTCCGACTCCCGCCGCGCCAGAACTTGGCCTTCGGGAAGCGCCGTTGCCCGCGCCTCTTCCGGCA
>RFUP01000048.1 GCA_009922885.1 Paracoccaceae bacterium | reverse complement strand
AGGAACTCCGGAAAGCGCGCCCAATGATCGGAAATGATGAACCCGTGTACATGCAGGCGATTGACGAGAATCGTGCGCCACATCTTGGGCAGTTGATCTTTGGCGCCGCCGGCGTTCATGCCGAGGCCGCCTTCGTTATACCAGGAGATCATGCCGCAGACCGGGATGCGGCCGCCGACGTTCATCAGCGGCATTACGGCTTCGAGCACCTTTCCGGCGACATTCTCGAAATAGATGTCGACACCCTTCGGGCAGGCTTCTTGCAGAGCGGCGCGGAGTTCCTTGGCATCCGCATGGGCGCGGTGATCGAGGCAGGCGTCGAAGCCGAACTCCTCGACGGCCATCCGGCATTTCTCGGCACCGCCAGCGATGCCGATTACCCGAAGGCCCATCGACTTGGCCACCTGACCAACCATGCTGCCAACGGGCCCGGTCGCCGCTGCGACGACGAGGGTCTCTCCCGCTTTCGGCTTGCCGTATTCCATCAGCCCGAACCAGCCTGTGAAGCCCGGCATGCCAAGGACGCCCAAGGCGGTGTTCACAGGGACTTGGGATGGGTCGAGCTTGCGGCAGAGTTTCGCGTTCTGAACCGAGTGGGTTGCCCAGCCGAACATGCCAAAGGCCCAGTCGCCGAGTTTGAAATGCGGCGAGTTGGATGCGATCACCTGACCAACCGAACCGCCCTCCATCGTGCCGCCCACCGGCACAGGCTGAGCGTAGGATTTCGCATCATCCATACGGCCTCGCATGTAGGGGTCCAAAGACATAGCCGTGACGCGGACGAGGATCTCGCCTTCGGCCGGTGCAGGGACAGGCCCGGTTTCGAGCCGGAAGTTCTCGTCACTGGGAGCGCCAGTGGGGCGGCTTGCAAGAACGATACGTTTCATCATTTCAGACATCATTTTCTCCCTGTTCATTATCGTCCGCGGTAGCGGAATACGCCTGTTGCCGTGGCAACCAAAATGCCTTCGTTATCCATGATACGACCTTCGGCGAAGAAGGTTTTTGCGCCACCGCCAGTGCGCCGACCGGTTGCGATCAACAGGTTGCCTTTGGCGACAGAGAGGTAGTTCACACTCAAGTTCAGCGTCATGGCCATTTGCGGATGTTCGGGATCGCCTGTGTAGCAGCCTGCAAAGCCCATGGCCGTGTCGAGAATAGAGGCCAGCACTCCACCGTGTGGAATTCCGTAACGGTTTTCGTGTTTCGTTTCGATTGGCACTGTAACTTCGGCATGGTCCGGCCCCCAATCGCTAACGTCGAAACCGAGGGTTTCCTGCCACGGATAGGGCGCTTCTTTCACGTCTTTCTGCTTCATCACACGAGTCCCGCCGCCTTCAATCCCTGCTCGGCGAATGTGCCCACGAAGCCGCCCAAGCGCTTGGCGCGCTCAGGGTTCGAGGCGTTTCCGTCGAGCGCCCGCTTATATACGCCCTGAATGATCGCGCCCATCCGGAAATAGTTGAAAGCGAGGTAGAAGCCGAAACGGTCAATGCCCGGGAGGCCGCGGCGCTGGCAGTAGAGGTCGATGAATTCCTGATCCTCCATCAAGCCCTGTGCGCGGCGGTCAATGCCGGAAAGGCCGCGCCCCTCGCTGCCCGGAGGCATGCCCCATTGCATGATGACGGCCCCGAGATCGGCAAAAGGATGGCCTGTCGTGGAGAGCTCCCAATCGAGAACAGCGGCGCAGCGCGGTTCGTCCGTCCGGAAGAGCATGTTGTCGATCCGGTAGTCCCCATGCACTAGGGTGCGCTGGCCATCATCGGCGGGCATGTTGGCATCAAGCCACGCGATCAAGGCTTCCATCGAAGCGATGGTTTGGGTTTCGCTGGCGCGGTACTGCTTAGTCCAACGGCCGACCTGTCGCTCGTAGTAATTCCCTTCCGGACCGTAATCAGAAAGGCCGCTGGCTGCGAGATCCACGTCATGTATTGCCGCGAGAACCCGGTTCATTTCCTCGAAAACAGGGCGGCGTTCATCATTCGACAAGGCATCCAGCGTAGGCTCACTGAAATGGCGGCCTTTCACCTCTTCCATGACGTAGAACATCGAGCCGATCACGCTGTCATCGTCGCAGAGCACATGCATGCGGGCCACAGGTACATCGGATTGCCAAAGCGCCCTTTGCACCCGGAATTCACGATCCACAGCATGAGCGGATTTCAAGAGCTGCCCCGGTGGTTTGCGGCGCAGGACGTAGGTGCCTGACTTGGCTGTGAGCCGGAACGTTGGATTCGACTGGCCGCCTGCGAATTTCTCCGCCGTAAGCGGGCCCACGAAGCCCTCCATATGCTCGGAAAGCCAGCGGGCGACGGCCTCTGTGTCGAGATGGGCTGCGGCATTGCTCATGATGCACTCCGTTCAGCTATAGGTCAGGAACCGCGCGTTGGCGGCGTCGATGTGGGGCGTTTCGTTGAACGTCGAGAGATGCTCGGTGCCGGATGGCGTCACGATCAGGCGGGTGATCGAGCAGTTCTTGATCTGGAGCTGCAAGCGGATCATCGCGTCGGCGGGAGCATCCATCACCTCAGCAACGCTTTGGCCAATTGCCCCGCCGGAGGAAACGACCATAACCCTTTCACCACCCTGTGCTGCCCGCTGGCGAGCCTCGCGGACGCGGCCCGCGAAATCGGAGAACCGTTCTGGGGGCGAAATGATATCATCTGCCTGCCACTCCAATACCGTTTCGCGCAGCATCTTGAAATGAGTTCGACGATCTGTGTGCAGGTCCGTCGGGCGTTCTTTTCCGGCGTAGCGCGCGTCCAGCAGCCCTTTGAAGTCGAACTCGTTGAAACCGGGCAACACCTCCGGCGCAGCGCTCATGCCGAAAGCCGTGTTGATCCCTTCCCAAGTTTCGCGGTGCCGCCGTTGTGCACCGATAAACACGGCATCGGGCACCATGCCAAAGGCTTTCAGCGCAGCACCCAGTGCGCGGGATTGCTCATGCCCTAGCTCCGAAAGCTTGTCGTAATCGGCCGCGCCGAAACTCGCCTGCGCGTGACGAACCAGCCAAAGCTCAGCCATTCACAACACTCCGGAAAGCCGCTTTCGCTTCGTCGTATTCGCGGGAAAGCCGTGCTACCAGTTCTGCGGCAGGCACCACGGATTTCACCGAACCGATACCTTGCCCTGCCCCCCATATTTCCTTCCATGACTTCGGCTTCTGGCGGTTCGCGCCAAAGTCCATCTTGGACGGATCGGACTGTTCGAGATTGTCAGGGTCCATGCCGGCTTTTGTGATCGAGGGCTTCAGGTAATTCCCGTGCACGCCTGTGAAAAGGTTGGAATAGACGATGTCTTCTGCACCGGAGGCGACGATCATCTCCTTGTAGGCATCCACGGCGTTCGCTTCATTCGTGGCGATGAAGGGCGAACCGATGTAGGCCAGATCCGCGCCCATCGCTTGGGCCGCCAAGATCGAGCGGCCATTGCCGATCGCCCCTGACAGGAGCAAGGGCCCGTCAAACCATTGGCGGATTTCAGAAATGAGCGCCAAGGGCGATTGCGCGCCTGCGTGGCCGCCTGCGCCCGCAGCCACAGCGATCAGGCCATCCGCACCCTTCTCAATCGCCTTCTTCGCGAAGGTATTGTTGATGATGTCGTGCAGTGTGATACCGCCGCAATCATGCGCCGCCTCGTTCACTTCCACGCGCGCCCCGAGCGACGTGATCCATACGGGTACCTTCCACTTGTGGCAGATCTCGATATCCCGCTCCAGCCGCGCATTCGAGCGGTGCACGATCTGGTTCACTGCATAGGGTGCGGCGGGGGTGTCGGGGTTGGCTTGGTTGTAGGCGTCCAACTCCTCGGTGATCCGCTTGAGCCACGCTTCGAGCAAGGGCGGTTCGCCCTCTGATTCCCGCGCGTTCAAGGCAGGGAATGAACCAATAATCCCCGCCTTGCATTGCGCGATCACCAGATCGGGGTTCGAGATGATGAAGAGGGGCGAAGCCACCACCGGCAGCCGCAATCCCTGCAATTGTTTCGGTAGCGCCATCGCCGCCTCCTCTCTTCTTACAGAACTTCGAACAGGCCCGCTGCGCCCATGCCGCCACCCACGCACATAGTGCATACGACATACTTAGCACCCCGGCGCTTACCTTCGATCAGGGCGTGACCCACCATGCGGGCACCCGACATGCCGTAGGGATGGCCAATCGAAATAGCACCACCGTTGACGTTCAATAGATCCATCGGAATGCCCAAGACGCGCGCGGATTGCAGCACTTGGCTCGCGAAGGCTTCGTTGAGTTCCCAAAGGCCGATGTCTTCTATCTTGAGCCCATGCGCTTTCAGAAGCTTTGGCACGGCGTAGATCGGGCCGATCCCCATTTCATCGGGTTCGCAACCTGCGGCCATGACGCCAACATAGCGACCCAAAGGCGCGAGGCCACGGCGTTCGGCTTCCTTGGCTTCCATGATCACAGCCGCTGAGGCCCCATCCGAAAGCTGCGAGGCGTTGCCTGCCGTGATGAAGCGGCCTTCCTGCACCTTCTGACCGCCCTTGAACACCGGGTTCAGGCCGGAGAGGTCTTCGAGCTTCGTGGAGGGGCGGTTGCCCTCATCCTTGGAAAGGGTGACTTCCCGCTCGCTGATCTCTTTGGTTTCCTTGTCCTGCACCAGCATTGTGGTGGTCATCGGCACGATCTCGTCGTCAAATTTGCCCGCCGCCTGCGCCGCCGCCGTCCGCTGCTGGGATTGCAGGGCATAGGCGTCTTGATCTTCGCGGCTCACGCCGTAGCGATCCGCCACGATTTCGGCGGTTTCGAGCATGCTCATGTAAAGCTCGGGCTTGTTCGCTTTGGTCCAGGAATCCGCCAAGCGATCAGTCCGCATCTTGTCGTTCTGCACAAGGCTGATCGACTCCACACCGCCGCCGATCACGATATCCATCCCGTCGGTGATCACCTGCTTGGCGGCCGTGGCGATGGCCATCATGCCCGATGCGCATTGGCGGTCCATCGACATGCCAGCCACGGTAACCGGAAGGCCTGCGCGGATCGCCGCTTGGCGACCGATATTGCCGCCTGTCGAACCCTGCTGGATTGCCGCGCCGATCACACAGTCGGAAATCTCGCTGCCATTCAGGCCCGCACGTTCCACGGCAGCGCGGATCGCATGCGCGGCCAAGGCCTGTGCGGAGGTGTTATTGAAAGCCCCACGATAGGCTTTGCCAATCGGGGTGCGGGCGGTGGAAACGATTACGGCGTCACGCATGGGAAAGTCCTCTCTCACTCGGTCCAAAGCATGGGCAGTCCGCGCAATTCGGCAGCCATGCGGGCGTATTTACGGGTTTGGGCGAACGCATTCGCCATTTCGGTCTGGCCTGCCTCATCGCGGATGCGACCCAGATTGGCCATGACGGCTTCCGGCGTCAGATCGGCATCGGCCAGAGCCACACCGGCAGTTTCGTGGATCTTGGTTTCGGTGAAACAGCCGCCACCAGCGCCAAGGATCATCTTGGTCGGCGCGTCTTCAGAGACGAGCATCAGGAGACCGGGGGTGATGGTTTCCGGGCGCAGAAGCTCCAGCGCCTCGGGCGGCAGCAGATTCTCGGTCATCCTTGTGGCCGCGGTGGGGGCAAGGGTGTTCACCCGCACATTGAATTTCGCCCCTTCCTGAGCCAACACATTCATCAGACCAACAACGCCAGCCTTGGCCGCACCATAGTTGGACTGGCCAAAGTTGCCATAAACGCCCGACGCCGAGGTGGTGAATGCGATGCGCCCATAGCCTCGCTCGCACATGTGGCGCCACACTGCGTGTGTGCACAAAGCAGTGCCCATAAGGTGCACATCCAGAACCAGCCGGAAATCGGCGATGCCCATCTTGGCGAAGGTCTTGTCTCGCAGAATGCCCGCGTTGTTCACGAGGATATCGACATGGCCGAACTCGGCGATTGCCTCGTCCACCATGGCTTGAACCTGCGCCTCGTCGGTAACGTTCGCTCCATTGGCAATCGCTTTGCCGCCTGCGGCCCGGATTTCCTCGACCACTGCGCGCGCCGCCTCGGAAGATGCACCCGAACCGTCTGTTGCGGCACCCAGATCGTTCACCACAACCTTCGCGCCACGCGCGGCCAATCCCAGCGCATGCGCCCGCCCAAGCCCCGCGCCTGCACCTGTTACAATGGCTACACGCCCGTCAAATCTGATGCTCATCCTATCACCCTCAGAAATACCGACGCCCGAGCCATTCGGCCACAAGCGCTGGCTTCGTTTCGCCTTCAATCTCGATTGTCACATTCATCAAGGTTTGCACTTCGCCGGGGCGGATTTCCTCGATGGACGCCAGCACGAACCGCGCCCGGATTTTCGACCCTACACGGACCGGAGACACAAAGCGCACCTTGTTGAAGCCGTAGTTCACGCCCATTTTCACACCCTCGATGGAGGGCATTTCGTAGATCATCGCCGAGAGCATCGAAAGCGTCAGGAACCCGTGCGCGATGGTCGTGCCGAAGGGGCTTTGCTTTGCCTTTTCAGGGTCCACATGGATGAATTGCCAGTCTTCGGTGCAGTCGGCAAATGTGTCGATGCGATCCTGCGTGATGTCGAACCAACTCGACACCCCGATTTCCTTGCCGACCATCGCCTCGAATTCAGCGCGCGCCATAACCTTTCCAGAAGGAAGCGTCATATCAGAGATCCTTGTTAAAAAGGTTGCCCGGTGCGTTTGATTGCATCCCGCCAGACAAGGGCAGGATCGCACCCGAAACATAGGCCCCGCCACGCCCGCAGAGATATTGCAACGCGCCCGCGATATCCTCGGGGCGGCCAACCCGGCCCAGCGGCACGCCCTTGGCGCTTTCGGCTTGCCCTTCTTCGGTGCCAATCGCGAAGGCAGTCATTTTCGAAACGAACGGCCCCGGTGCAATCGCATTCACCGTGATCCGGCGATGCGCCAGATCGTTGGAGAGCACGCGGGTCATGTGATGCACGGCGCCTTTGGAAACCGCGTAGGAGTAGGTCGCGGTGCCTTTGGGAATGTCGCCCATCACGGAGCCAACATTCACGACCCGCGCAGGATCGTCATCGGTGGCTGCGGCTTCGAGCAAGGGTAGCAGGCATTGCGTGAGATGGAACATGCCCGTGACGTTGAGGCTGAGTAGTTTTTCCCATGCTTCATAGGGATGCTGGCCTATAGGTGCGCCCCACGTGCGGCCCGCATTGTTCATCAGGATATGCAGCTTGCCGGTGCGCTTCGCGACTTCGGCAGCTAAGGCCTCAACCCCCTCTTTCGTCGCCACATCTCCACCAAAGCCTTCTGCCTTGCCGGGCAGGCCCATGGCGTTCAGCTCTGCTGCAACAGCCTCACAGGCATCCGCCTTGCGCGAGGCGATAATCACCCGCGCGCCTGCCGCAACCAACCCTTCCGCGGCCATCCGGCCAATCCCCGTGGCGCCGCCCGTAACCAGTGCCACTTTCCCCGTCAGATCAAAAAGATCGCTCGGTCTCATGCTCATGTCAGAACCCCCTCGCCGCAGCGACCTTAGCTGCGTGATAACCGTAGTCGCCCAGCCACTCGGCAGCGACCCGCGCCCGTTTCATGTAGAAACCGATGTCATACGCATCGGTCATGCCGATCCCGCCGTGCATCTGCACACCTTCCCGGACTGCCAGATCAGCAGTCTTCGTGGCCCGGGCCTTCGCCAGAGAGACCGCCATTTCTGCGGCCTCCGGATCTGCATCCAGCATGCGCCCCGCGTGAGCGACAGCGGATGCCGTCACTTCCAACTCAGACCACAAATGCGCGGCACGATGCTGCAACGCCTGGAATGAACCAATGGTGCGGTCGAACTGTTTGCGCTCTTTGAGGTAGCCTAGCGTCATCGCGGCTGCACCGCCCGCGACACCCAGCATTTCCGCCGCTACGCCCGCTTGGCCAGCCCGCAATGCGGGAGCCAGAACGGCCATGGCGTTATCAACGTCACCCACGACATCCTCGCCTGTGGCTTCGACGCCCTCAAGCCGCAATTCGGCATGATCGCGGCTATCCACTGTGGCTTTGGCGGTGCGGCTCAGGCCCGCGCGGCCTGCGTCAATGTCAAACAAGGTCAAGCCCAGCGCATCGCCCGCCGCCCCGCTCGTGCGGGCCAGAACCAGCACCCGATCCGCACTTGCGCCCTCGGCCACGAAAACCTTTGTGCCGGACAGGCGGAAGCCATTGCCGATCCGGTCTGCATGGAGGCTCGCGCGTTCGGGGGCGTGCTTGGTGCCTTCATCGACTGCCAGCGCATACACCAACTCACCGCCTGCAATAGCGGCAAGCTTCTCGCTTGCTCCCTGAAGGGCCGTCGCGGCTATCACCGCGCTGGACAGGTAAGGTGATGCCGCTAGGACCGCCCCCATTTCCTCAGCAAGAATTCCCGCTGCACGGTGGCCCATTCCAGCGCCCCCAGAGCTTTCCGGGACCAGTACTCCCGACCAGCCCATGGCGGCCATTTCGCGCCAAAGGCCAGTGTCGAAAGCTTGGCCTGCATCGCGCATCTTCCGCAAAGCTGCCACGGGTGCATTGTCGGCGAGCCATCCGCGCGCCGCATCGCGGAGCATGGTTTCGTCTTCGGTTTCCAACAGGCTCAAGCTCATGACGATGGCATCCCCAATACACGTTTCGACAGGATATCGAGCATCACTTCACTGGTGCCGCCTTCAATGGAATTCGCCTTCGTCCGCAACCATTCTGGTGCCAAACTGCCGTGCGGCCCGTCCCATTCCACGCCCGCACTACCCGAGGCACTCATCAAGAGCTCGTAGCGGCGCTTGTTCAATTCCGTCCCGTAGTACTTCAGCATGGCCGAGGCATCGCCCACGCCCTTGCCACCCTCGGCGCGGTCTTTGTAGCGCTCCATCGTCAGAGCAAAGGCAAGGCTATCGACTTCGAGCGCCATCGCTTCTGCTCGGATAACCGGATCCTGCGCCACGCTTTCTTCGAGCGACCCGATGAACTCGCCCATAGAGCGCCCGCCAAGAAGCCCGCGCGCGCCACCACCGATCATCTCGCGCTCATGGGTCAGCAGATATTTCGCCACGTCCCAACCGCAGTTCAACTCGCCGACAATAGCAGAGCCGCCTGCGCCGTAATCTTTCGGCACTTTCACATTGTCGAAGAAGGTCTCGCAGAAGGGGGACTTGCCCGAGATCAGGCGAATCGGCCGCGTAGTGACGCCTTCGCTCGCCATGTCGATCAGCATGAAGGAAATGCCCTTATGCTTCGGGGCGCTGCGATCCGTGCGCACGAGCGCGAAAATCCAGTCGGCCTTATCGGCGTAGGAGGTCCAGATCTTCTGGCCATTCACCAGCCAGTGATCTCCCATATCTTCCGCACGGGTCTGCACATTGGCGAGGTCCGATCCCGCACCCGGTTCCGAATAGCCTTGGCACCAGCGGATTTCGCCACGAACGACAGGAGGCAAGTGCATGGCTTTCTGCTCCGGCGTGCCGAAATGCAGAAGCGCCGGACCGAGCATCCAGAGACCGAAACTTTCCAGCGGCGGCGGAGCGTTGAGCCGTGCCATTTCCTCGCGGTAGATCTTTTCCTCGGGGCGTGTGAGGCCCGCACCGCCGACCTCGGTTGGCCACATCGGCGCAGTCATGCCCTTTGCGACGGCTGCGTCGAACCACTCTTTCTGGTCGGCATGGGCAAACGCCCAACGCTTGCCACCCCAGACGATGCTATCTTCGCCCAAAGCCCGCCCGCGCAAGCTTGCCGGGCAGGCGTCTTCGATCCACGCTGCGATGTCCTTCCGGAACGCCGCCAGCCGCGCCGCTTCGTCGCTCATCCTTCCCTCCCCTCAAAGTCTTTCGCATTGCAGAACGATTTTCCGCGAAATGCAAGCGCCGATCCGAAACGCGCCCCGACGTCACGAAGGTCGTCGAAAGGGGTGCCGCTAAGGCACCCCATCGCTCACCGAAGGTCCGGCAGTTTGTAATCGGTCATTTGCTGGCGGAGCGTCAGCTTCGAGATCTTCCCCGTCGCTGTTAGCGGCAGAGCGTCGACCCAGATGATGTCATCGGGCAATTGCCATTTGGCAAACTGTTCCGACATATGCGCGTGCATCTCTTCCAAGGTGGGCTTTTCTGCTCCAGGAGCCAAGACCGCGACCAGAACCGGGCGCTCGTCCCATTTCGGATGCGGCATCGCAATCGCTGCCGCGCTGGCAATCGCCGGGTGCGCCACTGCGAGGTTTTCGAGGTCGATCGACGAGATCCATTCGCCGCCGGATTTGATGAGGTCTTTCGAGCGGTCCTGAAGGCTCAGGAATCCTTCCGATGTGATCGTTGCGATATCGCCCGTTCCAAACCAACCTTCGGCGTCCATTGCCTTCTTCGAGGCGTCTTCGTTCTCGAAGTAGCCCGAGACAATGGTATTTCCGCGAACGTAAAGCTCGCCCATCGACTTGCCATCATGCGGGACGCGCTTGCCGTTATCGTCCACGATCTTGAGGTCAACGCCAAAGGCGCGCCGTCCCTGCTTGGACTTGTAGTTGATCATCTGGTCGAACGGCTTCTCCATCACCCAACGCGGCATGACGCCGTGGGTGCCGATGGGGCTCATCTCGGTCATGCCCCACGCGTGGTTTACGCCGACGCCCATTTTCTCGAAGGTTTCGATCATCGCACGCGGCGCGGCGGAGCCACCCACAACCACTTGCGCGAACTCATTCGGCAGACGCCCTTGCGCTTTCACTTCTGCAAGAAGCCCCTGCCAAACGGTCGGCACGCCCCAAGCGGAGAACACACCTTCGCTGTCCATCAACTT
>RFUP01000470.1 GCA_009922885.1 Paracoccaceae bacterium | reverse complement strand
CGGCGCAATCGCGTTCACGCGCACCCCCAACGGGCCGAAATCATGCGCCATTTCCCGCGTCAGCGCTTTCAGCGCCGCCTTCGACGTGGAATAGGCCGCGCCTGCGAAAGGATGCACCTCGTTCCCGGCAATCGAGGTCACGTTCACCACCGACCCCTTCGCCGCCACCAATTCCTCCCGCAGCCCCCGCGCCAGCACGATCGAGGCGAAGAAGTTGACGTGAAACACCTGCCCCCATGTCCTGAGGTCAGTCTCCAGCGTGTTCAACCGCCCGCCGCCGTCGGTCTTCGGCGAAATCCCCGCGTTATTCACCAAAGCGTCGAGCTTCCCGTCGATCCGCCCGCGAATGTCGTCCACCGCCGCGATCACGCTTTTCGGATCGGCCAGATCCACCTGCACATGATCCTCGCGCCCCCCGCCCCACGGGCATTTCTCGGGGAAGGGCTGGCGCGAACAGGTGATCACCCGCCAGCCTTCCGCATTGAACTTCCGCACCGTCGCATGGCCGATCCCACGGCTCGCGCCTGTCAAAAGCAGCGTCTTCTGGCGTTCCATATCCAACCCTCCGGATTTTCGGCGATCCTATCACCCCCAGAGCCGCCCGCAACGGCCTCCGCCCTTGGAATCGCTCCCCCTTGACGCTAAGGGAAGAGCATAACCCTTTGCCCCGGACTTACCAATGAGACCGCAAAAAATGGACCGTGACTGGATCAACACCGCCCGGACGCTCTCCGAGGCTCTTCCCTACCTCCAGCGCTATTCCGGCGCAGTGGTCGTCGTGAAATTCGGCGGCAATGCCATGGGCGATGAAGCCGCCATGGCCGAATTTGCCCGTGATGTCGTGCTGATGCGTCAAGTCGGCCTCAATCCGGTCGTCTGTCACGGCGGCGGCCCGATGATCAACGATCTCTTGAACCGCTTGGGCATCAAATCCGAGTTCGTGCGCGGCAAGCGCGTCACCGATAAGGCCACGGTCGAAGTGGTGGAAATGGTGCTCACGGGTCTCGTCAACAAGCGCATCGTGCAAGCCATCATGGACGAAGGCGGCCGCGCCGTTGGTCTTTCCGGCAAAGACGATGACCTCATGGTCTGTGAACCCGACGATCCGGAACTGGGCTTCGTCGGCCGCCCTGTCGAGATGAACGTGCAAGTGCTGCGCGACCTCTTCGCCGCAGGCATCATCCCCGTCGTGGCCCCCGTCGCCACCGGCATGAACCCGAACGAAACCTATAACGTCAACGGCGACACCGCCGCTGGTGCCATCGCAGGTGCCCTCAAGGCCGATCGCCTCCTCCTCCTCACCGATGTGGCGGGCGTGAAGAACAAGGAAGGCCAGATCGTCACCCAGATGACCCCGGAAGAGGTCAAGGCGATGATCGAGGATGGCACCATCGCGGGCGGCATGATCCCGAAAACCGAAACCGCGCTGAAAGCCCTCGAAGACGGCGTCCGCGCTGTGGTGATCCTCGATGGCCGCGTGCCGAACGCCTGCCTCTTGGAGCTTTTCACCGATCACGGCGCAGGCTCGCTGATCCGCTCCACCGAGCCTCGCGTCAAACCCCGCACCAGATGATGAGTGCCCTGATCGAGACCCTCCGCCAAAAGGCTGCCGCTCATCAGCTGAGGGTCTCGGCAACACTACCCCTCCCCGAAAACGCCGATCTGCCCGGCCGCACTTCGCTGGCGATGCTCTCGCCTGATGAACCCGCCTTCTGGCCTGCCTTCACCCAAAGCCCCGAATGGCAGGATGGCACCCCCGACCCGATGGACCGCTGGTCCGCCCGAATCCTCACATCCCTTGCCGAGGAAACAGGCGGTACCGCCGTCTTCCCTTTCGGCGGCCCGCCCTATTTTCCCTTCTATAGCTCCGCGCTCCGCTCCGGCGCGGTCTGGCCCTCGCCCGTCACCCTTCTTGCTGACAGCGTCATGGGCCTCTTCGTCTCCTTCCGGGGCGGCATCGCCTATTCCGAAGCCCTGCC
>RFUP01000469.1 GCA_009922885.1 Paracoccaceae bacterium | reverse complement strand
TTCACGCCACCGACGGGCAGGCCCGCACCGGAGTTATCACCACGCCGCGCGGCGACATCCGCACGCCAGCGTTCATGCCCGTGGGCACGGCGGCGACGGTGAAAGCCATGATGCCCGAAAGCGTGCGGGCGACCGGGGCGGACATCCTCTTGGGCAATACCTACCACCTGATGCTGCGCCCCGGCGCGGAGCGGGTGGCGCGGCTGGGCGGGCTGCACAGGTTCATGAACTGGGAGCGGCCGATCCTCACGGATTCGGGGGGGTTTCAGGTGATGAGCCTCGCGGATTTGCGGAAGCTCACGGAAAAGGGCGTGACGTTCCGCAGCCATGTGGATGGGTCGAAGCACGAGCTAACGCCGGAGCGGTCGATGGAGATCCAGAAGCTACTCGGCTCGGATATCGTGATGTGCTTCGACGAATGCCCTGCACTGCCTGCCGACGACAAGCGGGTGGCGGAATCGATGCGGCTTTCGATGCGGTGGGCGGCGCGCTCGAAGGACGCGTTTGGCGACAGGCCGGGGCATGCGCTGTTCGGCATCATGCAGGGCGGCGTGACGCCGGAGTTGCGCGAGGAAAGCGCCAAGGCCTTGGTGGAGATCGGGTTCGACGGCTACGCCATCGGCGGGTTGGCTGTGGGCGAAGGGCAGGCGGCGATGTTCGGTGTGCTGGATTACGCGCCGGGGTTCCTGCCGCAGGACAAGCCGCGTTATCTGATGGGCGTGGGCAAGCCCGACGACATCGTAGGCGCGGTGAAACGTGGCGTGGATATGATGGATTGCGTGCTGCCGTCACGCTCGGGGCGGACGGGGCAGGGCTGGACGCGGCGGGGGCAGGTGAACCTGCGCAACGCGCGCCATGCCGAAGACACGCGGCCTTTGGATGAGGCTTGTACCTGCCCTGCCTGCCGGAATTATTCGCGCGCCTATCTGCATCATGTGATCAAGTCGGGGGAAATCATCGGCTCGATGCTGCTCACATGGCACAACCTGCATTACTTTCAGGAAATCATGGCCGGAATGCGCGAAGCGATTGCGGCGGGACGGTTCGACGCTTGGGAAGCGGAGTTCCATGCGTTGCGCGCCGAGGGCGATATCGCGCCGCTTTGAGGCTTCCAATTGTGCGGCTTCGCCGCGCTGGGTGTCTCGGCGGTGCGGGGCACCGCCTCGGGGGGGATATTTGGGCCAATATGAAAGGGTTTGGGGCGTGCCGCGCGGCTATTGAAAGCAGGTCTGCCGCTTTGCGGAGTTTGTGCGGTGGCGTTGCGCGCCGCGCGAGAGAAAAGCTCGGGCGGGTGGAAGGGCGCGTTTCGAGGTGGCGCGTTGGCTTGGAAGAGTGACGCCGCTGGAGCAAGGATAGGCGCGGTTGGTTTGGCTTTCCTGCCCTGAGACGCCGGGTCTGAGTGTGGGCTTGAGGAACCTGCGAATTCCGATGGAGGGAACGGTTTTCGGCTCCCTGTTGTTCGTGACTTGTTCTAGAGTGCGGCCATGCAGAGCCTGTGCCGAGATTGTCTGACCCAGTTCGAGCGCGGGGCGCGGTGCCCTTCGTGCGGGCGGCCGCGTGTGGTGGCGCATGCGGAGCTTTTCGATCTGGCGATTGCACATATGGATTGCGATGCGTTTTACGCCAGTGTGGAGAAGCGCGACCGTCCGGAGTTGCGCGACAAGCCGGTGATCATCGGGGGCGGCAAGCGCGGGGTGGTTTCTACGGCGTGCTATGTGGCACGGATCCGGGGCGTGCGTTCCGCGATGCCGATGTTCAAGGCGTTGAAGCTTTGCCCCGATGCGGTGGTGATCAAGCCGCGGATGGAGGTTTACGCGGAGGTGAGCCGGGCGATCCGGGGGTTGATGCTGGAGTTGACGCCGGCGGTGGAGCCGTTGTCGCTTGACGAGGCGTTCATGGATTTGCGGGGCACGGCGCGGCTGCACGGGGTGCCGCCTGCGGTGATGCTGGCGCGGCTGGTGAAGCGGATGAAAGCGGAAC
>RFUP01000468.1 GCA_009922885.1 Paracoccaceae bacterium | reverse complement strand
GTTGCCTTCTGCTCGAGGGGTTGGGGCATCTAGCGCACGAGGAAGCGCCCGAGCGGATCGCCGGACCGTTGCGGGATTTCTTGTCAGAAAACGGGTTGATGCTGAGTTAGGCGACTACAACGTCGGCATGATCGCGCATGTAGATCTGCAGCCACGGCGTAAAGCGCTGTGGCGTCTGCGCGATCTCGATGGCTAGGGCATCGAAGCGGATCCAACGTGCATCGCAAACTTCGTCCGGGTTCAGGGTCATGGGCAGGTCAACGGGTGCATCAGCCACGAACATCCGGACGCATTCATGTTCGATCAAACCGTCGCCGACATCGGCCCGGTATTCCAGATCGCGCACCGCGCGCAGCTTCAGGCCCGTGATCCCTAATTCCTCCCTCAGTCGGCGCGTTGCGCAGGCCTCGGGCGGCTCGTCCCAATAGGGATGTGTGCAGCAGGTGTTCGCCCACAGGCCCGGCGTATGATATTTTCCCAACGCACGACGCTGTAGCAGCGTCGTGCCATCGGCGCGCAGCACGAACACGCTGATCGCTTTGTGCCGCAGGCCCCGGCGATGCACCTCGACTTTTTCAACCGGAGTCAGGGTGCCATCGACCCAGGCCGGTATCATCGTCACCCGGGTGTTCATGTGTGCACCGGCGAGACAATACCCAGCAGATGCGCCACGTTCTTGACCCCGATCTTGAGATGCGCCAGCGGACGCGCCCGGACCAGTTTCTTGTTCATGTAGGCCTCGAAGGTCAGGCGCTGCACGTCGATGTCGTGGCACAGGCTCACAAACCGTTCGCGCCGCTCGTCGCTGCGATAATAGGCATCCTGCATTTTGCGCAGAACCTGAAATACCATCTTGTGTTCGCGCATGAAGAGCTTGCGCGCCAGTCTAAGGTCGCGTGCTTGCCCCCTGGCCAGCATCGCTTGCGCAGCCGTCGCAGCGACGCGTCCGCCCATCATAGCATAATAAATGCCCTCCCCAGAGGAGGGCGCGACCACCCCCGCAGCATCGCCCGCCAGCACCACGTCGCGCCCGTTGTCCCAGCGATCCAGCGGTTTCAACGGGATCGGCGCGCCTTCGCGGCGGATCGTATTGCAGCCAGTCAGGCCTGACATGGCGCGCAAGGCCGCCGTCGCTTCTTTCAGATCCACACCGTCTTTTTCCGTGCCCATGCCGACGCTGGCTTGTGCCCCGTGAGGGAACACCCAGCCATAGAAATCGGGGCTGATGCGCCCATCATAGATCACGTCGCAGCGCGTAGGGTCGTAGGCCGCGTTGGCGGGCGGCGCGGCGATGATCTCGTGATAGGCGATGACATAGGGGATGGTGTCGCCACCCGGCACCTCGGCGCGTGCCACGGCGCTGCGCGCGCCGTCTGCGCCGATCACCAGTCGGGTACGGGTGGCACGTTCCTCGCCGCTGGCCTTGTCGCGCCATATGACCTGAGTGCCCTGCGCGTCTCGCTCGATGCGCAGGAAGGTTCCGGTCAGCCGCCGTGCGCCATGCCCCACGGCGCGGATGCGCAGGAATTCGTCGAAATGCTCGCGATCGACCATGCCGACAAAGCCGTTCTCGATGGCAATGTCGACCGCGCGGCCCGTGGGCGAGATCATCCGTGCAGTGCCGATGCGGGCCACGATCTGGGCATCGGGGATGTCGAAATCGGCGATCAGGCGGGGTGGAATGGCGCCGCCGCAGGGCTTGATACGGCCTGCTCGGTCCAGCAAAGCCACCCGCACCCCGGCAAGGGCCAGATCATCAGCCGCCGTCGCCCCCGAGGGGCCACCGCCGACAACCAGAACATCTGCCTCTTCGATCGAACCCACCATGGTGACCGCCATCATTGCTGTTGCCTCTGCAGCCGACTATCAGCAATTGCGCGCCGGAATGAAAGCCCATTCAAAGTCCGGGTCTGTACCGCTATCCTGCGCATTCAAGTCAGTGGGAGACCTGTCAATGACAGATAAAGGCGAAGCAGCGCA
>RFUP01000467.1 GCA_009922885.1 Paracoccaceae bacterium | reverse complement strand
GAGAAACTCGAAGGCAAAAAGCCCGCCCATCAAGAGCCCCGGCCGCAACGTGCCCCAAGACACCCGCACCGGAATGCCCCGAACTTTCATCCAGAGCCCCAGCACCATCAACGCCCCAAGGCTGCGCACACCTGCCATGAACACAGGCTGGAACCCACCCGTGCCATGTTTCACCACCACTTGATTGAAAGCCAGAACCGAGGCGAAGCCCACCAGAGCCACCGCACCGATCGCGTCTATCCGGTCCTTACGCTCCATCGCCCCTGCTTTCTCTTTGCGAAATATCCTGGGGGTGAATGCCGCAGGCAGAGGGGGCAAAGCCCCTTCTCAGGCCTCGGCCTTCTTCTCCCACCGCCCGCTTTCTTCGCTCCAGTATTGCGCGGCGCAGCCTGCCCCGGTCAACGCCCGCCACTGGCCACGCGCGCGCTCCACGGCGGCAGGGTCATGCCCGTCGAAAAGGATCCACACCCGCTCGTAGCGCGCCACCTCTTCGGGGGCAGCGTCTGCACCATCGATGCACATGAGGCACTGCGGATCATTGGCGGGCGGGCCTTCGCACAGCAACACGGGTTGCAACGCATCCTGCGGCCCGCCTTCCAACCCATGCGGCAGGAATTCCTCCTCCGGCCCCAACCACAGTTTCTCGTCGAGCCATTCGAGCTTTTGGCGCTCCGTGCCCCGCACCGCAACCCGCCACCCCTGTTTCAACGCGCGCGCGAGCAACGTGGGCGCGGTTTGGTCCACAGGGCCTTGGGTCAGGTGGTAAAAGAGCGCTGCACCCATGGCTTACTCGGTTTCCGTCTCCGCGATCATCCGGTCGAGCGCGCGCACGCCCCAGCCTGTCGCGCCTTTCGGAGCCAAAGCCGTTTCTCCGGGCGTCGAGCAAACGCCCGCGATATCGAGGTGGATCCACGGCACTCCCGGCTTGATGAAGCGCTCAAGGAACACCGCCGCCGTGGCCGAGCCCGCCGGGCGTCCGCCCGAGTTCTTCACATCGGCAATCCGGCTCTTGATGATATCGTGGTAATAGCCACCCAGAGGCATCCGCCACGCGCCTTCGCCCTCGTGTTCGGCCGCTTTCATGAACTGGCGCGCGAAGGCGTCGTCATTGGCGAAAACACCCGCCTTGTCATGGCCGAGCGCGATGATGATCGCGCCTGTCAGCGTCGCGAGGTCGATCACGCCTTTCGGCTCGAAGCGCTCCTGCGCGTACCAGAGCACGTCAGCGAGCACCAAACGCCCTTCCGCATCGGTATTGATGACCTCGATCGTGTCGCCCTTCATCGAGCGCAGCACGTCACCGGGGCGCGTTGCGGTGCCCGAGGGCATGTTTTCCACAAGCCCCACCAACGCCACCACATTGGCCTTGGCCTTGCGCAGCGCCAGCGCCTTCATCACGCCCGCTACCGTGCCCGCACCGCCCATATCCATGGTCATTTCTTCCATGCCCGCCGCAGGCTTCAGCGAAATGCCTCCGGTGTCGAACACAACGCCCTTGCCGATCAACGCCAGCGGGGCCTCACCCTTGGTGCCGCCATTCCACTGCATCACCACCACTTTCGACGGGCTGGCCGAACCCTGCCCCACCGCCAGAAGCGCACGCATGCCGAGTGTTTCCAACTCCGCCTCGTCCAGCACGTCCACAGTCACGCCAAGGCCCGACAGCTCTTTCAGGCGCTCGGCGAAATTCGTCGTCGTCAGCACGTTTGCAGGCTCCGAGACCAGATCGCGGGTCCAGAACACGCCGTCCACCACGGCCAAGCGCGGGGCCAGCGCCTCGGAAACCGCTTCGGGCTTCGTCACCATCAGCGTCACCGCGCCGGGCGTGCCTTCGGGGCGCTCGCTTTTGTGGTCGTTGAATTCGTAAGCGCGCAGCGCCAGCGCCGCCGCCAGCTCATCTGCCCGCACCATTGGCCCGGCTGCGATCAGAAGCGTCGCGCGCCCCTTGGCTTTCGCCAGTGCCGCGCCCGCCTTCCGCGC
>RFUP01000466.1 GCA_009922885.1 Paracoccaceae bacterium | reverse complement strand
TGCCTATCTGGAAAAGGCAATGGCGGCGGGCGAGGCGCAAGGGTTTGCGTTGAAGGCTGCGCTTCTGGAGCCGAGCGATCCCGGAACGGCGGCTGCGTTTTTCGGTGTGGCTTTGGGGCTTGGGGATGCGGAATCGGGGCTGCGTTTGGCGGATATCTACCTGAAGGAAGGCTCGCCCTTGGCAGATCCCGAACTGGCGCGGGCGGCGCTTTCGCAGACGGCGGGGTTGGGGTCGGTGAAGGCTCTTGGCCGCCTCGGGATGCTCTATCGCGATGGCACGGGGGCAACGGAAGACCCGGTGGCTGCCTTCACCCTTTTGCAAGAGGCGGTGAGCCTTGGCGATCCGGAAGCCGCGAAGGCTTTGGGCGAGATGATGGTGGCGGAGGATGCGGGATACTGGCGCAATCCGGCGCTTGGCTATGCCTATTGCCTATGGGCGATCCGGAGCCTTGAGGGCGAAAGCTGCGATGCGTTGAAAGGGTTGATCACCGTGGACGACGCCAAGGCGGGTGCGGAAATGGCGAAGGGGTTTTGAGCGCTGTTATTCGTCTTCGGTGAAGCGAACCTTGCCGATGAAGGGGAGGTTCCGGTTGCGTTGGGCGAAGTCGATACCGTAGCCCACGACGAATTCATCCGGGATTTCGAAACCGATCCAGTCGGCGCGGAAGGGGGCTTCGCGGCGCGAAGGCTTGTCGAGAAGCGCGATGGTTTTCAGGCGGCGGGGATTGCGGGAGCGCAAAAGCCCTGTGACGTGGTGGAGCGTGTGGCCGGTATCGACGATATCTTCGACGACGAGCACGTCTCGGCCTTCGATGGGGGAGCGGAGATCTTTCAAAATTCGAACTTCTCGGCTCGATTCCATGGCGTTGCCATAGGAGGAGGCTTCCAGAAAATCAACTTCGACGGGCAAATCCAGTTCGCGCACAAGGTCGGCGATAAAAACAAAAGAGCCGCGCAGGAGGCCCACGACGACGAGCTTGTCGGTATCCGAGAATTCGGCTTCGATTTCATGGCTTAGGGCCTCGATCCGTGCCGCGATGGCTTTGGCCGAAATCATCTGGTCGATCACATAGGGGCGCTGCGGCATGGCTTCCTCTTGCATTTGGCGGCTCAATTTACGACATCAGGCGGCACTGTAAACGCCGGAACTGAACTGCCGATGCCAACGCATTCCGAAACCCGCCTTTTGCCCCATAGCGCAGAGCAAATGTATGCGCTGGTGGCGGATGTGGCGAAATACCCGCAATTTCTGCCGTGGTGTGCGGCGGCACGAATCCGGAGCCTGACGCCCGTGGAGGGCGGACGGGTGGAAATGTTGGCGGATCTGGTGATCTCGTTCAAAGTGTTCCGGGAGCGCTTCGGGAGCCGCGTGGTGCTGGACGAGACGGCGCGGCATATCGATACCGAGTATCTCGACGGGCCGTTCAAATATATGAAGAGCACGTGGGATTTCGCGCCTGTGGATGGTGGCGGCTGCGAAGTGCGGTTCTTCGTGGATTTCGAATTCAAGAATGCGATCTTGCAAGGGGTGATCGGGCTTGTGTTCAACGAGGCGATGCAGCGGATCGTGCGCGCGTTCGAGCAAAGGGCCGAAGCGCTTTACGCTTGAAGCAAAGAAAAAGGGCCGCCCAGAGGAGCGGCCCTTTTCTGTTTCAGGCAATTATCACGAATTATGATCGTAGGCGCGTTCGCCGTGGACCGAGAGGTCGAGGCCATTGGTTTCGGTTTCGGCATCGACGCGGAAGCGAGTGACGGCCGAAACCAGTTTCACCAGAACGACAGTGACGACGAAGGTGAAGATGCCGACGATGGCGAGCGAGCCGAGTTGGGCGATCCATGTGCCTTTGCCGAAGACGGCAATCATGATCGTGCCGAAGATGCCGCCGACGCCGTGGACGGCGAAAACATCGAGCGTGTCGTCGATCTTGAGGCGGTTGCGGATGAGAAGAACGGCTTCCTGGCAGAGGATGCCAGCGATTGC
>RFUP01000465.1 GCA_009922885.1 Paracoccaceae bacterium | reverse complement strand
CGACGCCGCTCTCGTCGCGGTGGAGGGAATGGCCGAGATCCACCAGGACGCAGCTGGTCTCGAGGTGCGCTCCCTGCAGGAGTACCACCAGCGATGACCGCCAGCGCGGCTCCCGAAGTCCAGGTCGGTTCGCTGTTGCTTCGCGCCCCTGTCATGGTGGCTTCGGGAACCGCAGGCCATGGCGCGGAGCTTGTCACCAAAGCCGCCAAGGAGTGGGATGACACCATCGAGGTCGTCCTCCAAGCCGAGCAAAAAGGCACGGGCCACGCGGTCGATCAGGCGCGCGCAGCACTCGCGGATTTCGACGGCGACGTGATTGTCCTTTACGGCGACACCCCCTTCATCCGCCCCGAAACCCTCGAAGCCATGGTAAACGCCCGCCGCACCGCGGATGTGGTCGTTCTTGGGTTTGAAGCCAAAGATCCCGGCCGTTATGGCCGTCTCGTAATGCAGGGCCAAAGCCTCGAACGCATCGTCGAATTCAAAGACGCGTCACCTGAAGAACGCGCCATAACACTTAGCAATTCAGGCGTTATCTGCGCCAATCGTGAAACGCTCTTCGATCTGATCTCCGCGATCGACAACAAGAATGCCTCCGGTGAATACTACCTCACCGATATCGTCGGCCTCGCCAATGCCAAAGGCCTCAAGGCCACTGCCGTCACTTGCGACGAAAGCGAAACGCTGGGCATCAATTCGCGCGCCGAGCTTGCGATGGCCGAAGCCGCCTATCAATCCCGCGCCCGCTCCGAAGCGCAAGAGAACGGCGTCACGCTCATCTCCCCCGAAACCGTGCATTTCGCCCATGACACGCTTCTGGGCCGCGATGCGATCATCGAGCAATTCGTCGTCTTCGGCCCCGGTGTCACCGTCGAATCCGATGCCGTGATCCGCGCCTTCTCACATCTGGAAGGCTGCCACGTTGGCCAAGGTGCCATTGTCGGCCCCTATGCCCGCCTGCGCCCCGGCGCGGAACTCGGCGATGAAGCCCATGTTGGCAACTTCGTCGAAATCAAGAACGCGATCCTCGGCACGGGCGCGAAAGCCAACCACCTCACCTATATCGGCGATGCCGACGTCGGCGAGAAAACCAATATCGGCGCGGGCACCATTACCTGCAACTACGACGGCGTGATGAAGCACCGCACCACCATCGGTGCCCGCGCCTTCATCGGCTCGAACACCATGCTCGTCGCCCCCGTCACCGTCGGCAATGACGCCATGACGGGATCGGGCGCTGTTATTACCAAGAACGTGCCGGACGGCGCATTAGCCGTGGCGCGTGCGCCGCAAGAGAACAAACCCGGCGCAGCACTTAGATTGTTGGAAATGTTAAAGGCCAAAAAGGCCAAGCGGATTAAAAAGGATTAATTATGTGCGGAATTGTCGGGGTGCTGGGCACCCATGAAGTGGCACCTCTCCTCGTAGAATCCCTCAAACGCCTCGAATATCGCGGCTATGACAGCGCAGGCATCGCCACGGTGAACAAAGGCAAGCTCGACCGCCGCCGCGCGGTCGGCAAGCTCGTCAACCTCTCCGACCTTCTCGTCCACGAACCCCTCGCCGGCACCTCCGGCATCGGCCACACCCGCTGGGCCACCCACGGTGCCCCCTCCGTCACCAATGCCCACCCGCACCAGTCCGGCCCCGTCGCCGTTGTGCACAACGGCATCATCGAGAACTTCCGCGAACTCCGCGAAGAACTCGCCGCCAAGGGCCAGAGCTTCGTCACCCAGACCGACACCGAAACCATCGCCCTCCTCGCGCATCAATACATGCTCGAAGGCGCCGATGCCCGCACCGCCGCCGAGAAAACCATTGCCCGCCTGCACGGTGCCTTTGCGCTGGCCTTCCTCTTCGACGGCGAAGACGACCTGATGATCGCCGCCCGCAAAGGCAGCCCGCTCGCCATCGGCCACGGTGACGGCGAGATGTTCGTCGGCTCCGACGCAATCGCGCTGGCCCCGATGACCGATCGCAT
>RFUP01000464.1 GCA_009922885.1 Paracoccaceae bacterium | reverse complement strand
CATTGCACGCCGCCGGGGCCGAGGAGGCCGCGGTTGCCGAGCGAATCCGCGTGTTCAACCTCGCCTTCCAGAACGTAGGTGATGGTTTCGATGCCGCGATGTGGATGCCATGGGAAGCCCTTGGAATAGAGGCGCGGGTCATCGTTGCGAAAGTCGTCCATCATGAGGAAAGGGTCGGTCAGCGAGGGGTCGCCGAAGCCGAAAACGCGGTGGAGATGCACGCCCGCGCCTTCCATGGTGGGCTGGGCGTGGCTGGTGGCGGCAACGGGTCTGAAGGTCATGGCGCGGTCCTTTTCGCTATGCGTCTAAGATCGTGTTGCCGGCGAAAAAGTCAAAGCGCGAAGAGCAGAGTTTCGTTGTGCATGGTTGCACAGGCTCAGTCGTTGATGCGGCTTCGGCTGAAGATCGTTGTTTTGGTCTTGGGTGGTTCGAGATCCTCAGGATCGCCCCAGACCGAAATGAACACTTTCGCCACTTTGCCTCGTGCGAGATGTGCAGGTTCGATTTCCACGATGCGCACACGCAGATGCGCGTTGCGTTCAAGTGCGGGGGAAAGCAGCGCCGTGGCTTGTGGTTCGAGCGTGCCGATTGGCAGCGAGCGAGTGCGTTGGAAAATCCACTTGCCCTGTGTCAGCAGGGCCCTTGCGGAAATTTGTCCGTCTTCGCCAAGTTCAAGCCCGATCACGTCTCCTGGCGAAATGCCAGCCGTCGTCGGGTTGGTTTTGAGGTCCGTGAGTGCGGCCTTGTAGATGAGTACTTGCATGCTGCCCCTAGAGATTTGATCGGCGCGGTGGGGGAGGGCAGCTCTCCCGACCGCCGAATGATCATGCGTAGTCGATCTGGATACGGCGGGACTGGAGCGCGGCGATCACGCCACCCAGAATGTTACGACGGGTAAGGCCTTCGCGGAGTGCATCTTCGATTGCGCTGGTGCTGGCTTCCGGATCGGCGATGGTCAGGATGACCCGCCTGCCGGATGCCTCGTCATAGACGACCTGACGCTGACCGTTGAGACGGTCTCGAAGTCCTAAAAAAGCTTCACCCTTTGAGACACAGAATGACATTTCTAAAAGCCTCGATCTATTACCAAGACGCCCACAATAGGCGGAATACCGCGCAGAATAGCACCCCTCCTTCCCAAATCGAGAAATTATGTGGCGACTTGAACACCAAATTGCTCGCAGATGAGATAAAAACACAACATATCGACGAATGATCGCCTGCATGGAGTATATGTAGTGGTCTTTCGGATTGGCGCTTGAGAATAGAGGAAAGCGCCAAATTAATATTTGGAATGCCAAAATTGGCAATATAATATCCTATAGGGTATTCCAGAAATACCCCTTTGTATTAATACCGCTAAGGGTGATGGGCCAGAAAGCGGCTCAACTCCGTGGATGATTCTATTCAATCGCGAAGAGCGAGATCACCACTTGGCCTGCGCGACGAGCGCCTGTTCCGGTGAAGAGCGTGCGGTTCACCCACTCGTAGCGCGGATCGCCGGTTTCGAGGCGGGCGTGGGTGCGCATGTAGTAGGCGGACTGTGGCACCTCCTCGCCGCGCGCGATGGCGGCGATCACTTCGGCGGGGCCGTGGCGGTAGCCGTAATTCTTGATCTCGATGGTGGCCCCATCGGCCGTTTCGATGGCGTAGCGCGTATCCAGTTCTGCCACGCCGCTGGCCCAGATCGTCTGCCAATCCGCCCCGAGATTGAGGATGCGCCCTGAAAGCCGCGGGCCTTCTACGCGCCCGCCGATGATGGGGATGATCCGGCGATGGCCCGCGCGGCCTTGGCCCATTTCGCGGATCGGGTCGAGATCCACGAAGAGGTCGCAGACATGGTTCAGGACGGGGGCTGGAAAACTCGATGTCATGGCGGTTCCGATTGATTGTGAGAGCCGAATTGCTATCAATCATAACTAAAGCGGGATTGGGGGGAAGACATGACGGCGTTCTGGGCACCGGAATTCGATATCGATAC
>RFUP01000463.1 GCA_009922885.1 Paracoccaceae bacterium | reverse complement strand
GTGATGGCGGAGATTGCGCAGGGTGCGAAGGATGCTTGGATCGCGCGTGGGCGTGGGCAGAAGGCGACGAGCGCTTCGGAGGTCGTTTCGAAGTCGATTGGGCGACGTTCGGCATTTGCTCTCCGAGACTTGCAGGCCGGGGAAGTTATCTCCGAGCAGGATTTTCGCTTTGTACGCCCGAGCGCAGGTATTCCACCAACCGACAAGGCTTCATTGATCGGTAAGGCGCTTAAAACAAGCGTTCCGAAAGGGGACCCCATTCGCTATGAAGATATTGAAGGTAAATAACCGTTTCGAACGTTCCCAGGCATGATCAGTTCCGCCCAGCCCGATATCAATCTACGCCCAGCGACGATGCAGGACTGCCAATTATTGCTGGACTGGCGCAATGATCCGACGACACGTGGCGCTTCTCTTTCGACAGAAGAGATACCCTTCGAAGTTCATAGTGCTTGGTACAGCAAGGCTTTGGCCAACAATGAAATGAGCATCTTCATTGTTGAAACCCCGGATGGGGAACCCGTCGGCACCATCCGAAGCGCTAATGGCACACTGGGAAGAGAAGTGTCAGTTTCAATTGCACGGGAGCATAGGCGGAAAGGGTTTGCGCGGCAGGCCATAGCAATTCTGACAAGAGATCCTCACACCTTCGTGGCGCGCATTCGGAAGGGAAATGAAGGGAGCCTCAAGTCTTTCATTGAAAATGGATTTCGTATTGTCAGCGAAAAAAATGATGTCTTACTACTTGAAAAGGAAGCAAAATGACACCTGAGGCAATCAAAGCGAAACTGGAACTCATCGATCAGATCGAGAAGGTTCGAAACAACAATAACGTAAACTGGATGAACCTGCTGCGTATCGCAATCCAATCGAACCCAGAAGACACCATGAAAGTTATCCGCGAGATTAATACGCGCGACAACGAAATCTCTACGCTGTTTGCAAAGCTCGGCGAGTAAGTAGTAGACGCTTGGTTTTTCGGAAAGCCTTTGAGTGGAACTTCAACCCAAAAAGTCCCGTACATATGCGGTGCGACAAAAGACACGTCGCGCCTCATAACAGAGACTTGAGCGTATCCACGACATGATCTTGCTGGGCTTCCGTCATGGCGGCCCAGAGCGGGATCGAGAGCGCGCGTTCGTAATAAGCTTCGGAGACCGGGAAATCGCCGGGGTTGAAGCCCATGCGGCGGTAATGCGGTTGCAGGTGCACGGGGATGTAGTGAACGTTCACCAAGACGCCTGCTGCGCGCATGCCTGCGAAGATGCGGGCGCGGTCTTCAACCTGGATCGGGTAGAGATGCAGGGCGGAATGGGTGTCGGGGTGTTGCCACGGCAGGGTGGCCGGAAGGTTGCCGAGAAGCGTGGCGTACCGATTGAAGAGCACGTGGCGCGCGGCGATGCCTGAAGCGAGGCGCTCGATCTGGGACACACCGAGCGCGGCATGCACATCGGTCATGCGGTAGTTATATCCGAGCGTGACTTGTTCATAATACCAGCCGCCCGGTGCGGGATGGGTTTCCATCAGGTGCTCTTCGCGGGTGACACCATGGGAGCGGTAGAGGCGCATCTTGTCTGCAAGGTCCGCGTCCTGCGTAAGCGCCGCGCCCCCTTCTGCGGTGGTAATGATCTTCACCGGGTGGAAGGAGAAGATCGTGATGTCGGAATAGGCGCAGTTGCCCACAGGCGCGCCCTTATAGGTGCCGCCAACGGCATGGGAAGCATCCTCGACGATGCGGATACCAAGCGGGCGCGCGAGGGCGCTGATCGCTTCCATGTCGCAGCTTTGGCCAGCGAAATGGACAGGCACGATGAGCTTCGGTAGGCGGCCTTCGGCCTTGGCCTTTTCGAGCTTTGCCGCAAGCACCTCGACGCTCATGTTATAGGTGGCCGGGTCGATATCGACGAAATCGACCGATGCGCCGCAATATAGCGCGGCATTCGAAGTGGCGACGAATGTGTTCGGGACGGTCCAGACGATAT
>RFUP01000462.1 GCA_009922885.1 Paracoccaceae bacterium | reverse complement strand
CGCCAATGCCGCCCCGATGCCGCCAGAGGCGCCGATGATCAAAATCCGTTCCATGACCTGCGAGATAGAAGCCGCCCTCGCCCCGTCCATGCATTTCGCGCTTTTCATCGCCGAATGCCTCGGTATAACTTGCGCCCATGTCGACCAATTGGATCAGCCTTGCTTCCCTGCTCAGCGCGCCTTCGGCGCTGCTGCTGGCTGTCCTGCGTCTCCTAATCCGCCTCTGAGCGTAGCCCCCAAGGTGCGGTCCGCTCAGAGGAGAGAAGGCAACCGCACCCTGCACGCCCGATCCGGAGACAAGTAAGAAAGCCAAGGCTATGACTGATACCCAAAAACAGGACCGCGTCCTCATATTCGACACCACCCTTCGTGACGGCGAACAATCGCCCGGCGCGACCATGACCCATGACGAGAAACTCGAAATCGCCGAACTGCTCGACGATATGGGCGTCGATGTCATCGAGGCAGGCTTCCCCATCGCCTCCGAAGGCGATTTCGCCGCCGTGAAGGAAATTGCCCAGCGCTCGAAGAACTCGGTGATCTGCGGCCTTGCCCGCGCCAACTTCAAGGATATCGACCGCTGCTTCGAGGCCGTCAAACTCGCCGCCAAGCCGCGCATCCACACTTTCATCGGCACCTCGCCCCTGCACCGCGCCATCCCGAACCTCACCATGGACGAGATGGCCGACCGCATCCACGAAACCGTCACCCACGCCCGCAATCTCTGCGATAACGTGCAATGGTCGCCAATGGATGCCACCCGCACCGAAGCCGATTACCTCTGCCGCGTCGTCGAGATTGCGATCAAGGCGGGCGCCACCACCATCAACATCCCCGATACCGTCGGCTACACCTATCCCCGCGAAAGCGCGGACATCATCAAGATGCTCCTCGAACGCGTGCCCGGTGCCGATACGATCACCTTCGCCACCCACTGCCATAACGACCTCGGCATGGCGACCGCCAACGCCCTTGCCGCCGTCGAAGCCGGTGCCCGCCAGATCGAATGCACGATCAACGGCCTCGGCGAACGCGCAGGCAACACAGCGCTCGAAGAAGTCGTGATGGCGCTCCGCGTCCGCAACGACATCCTCCCCTTCCGCACCGAGATCGACACGACGAAGATCATGAACCTCTCGCGTCGCGTCGCTTCCGTCTCGGGCTTCCCGGTGCAGTTCAACAAGGCCATCGTCGGCAAGAACGCCTTCCTCCACGAGTCGGGCATCCACCAGGACGGCGTGTTGAAAAACGTCGAAACCTTCGAGATCATGCGCCCCGAGGATATCGGCCTCACCGCGAAAAACATCGCGATGGGCAAACACTCGGGCCGCGCCGCGCTGCGCTCGAAGATGAAGGAACTCGGCTTCGACCTCGCCGATAACCAGCTCAACGACCTCTTCGTCCGCTTCAAGGCCCTCGCCGACCGCAAGAAAGAGATCTACGACGACGACCTCGTCGCCCTCGTGCACGACCATGCGGTCCAAGCCGAAGCCGATACCCTGCATGTCAAACGCCTCCGCGTCGTCTGCGGCACCGACGGCCCGCAGGAAGCCGAACTCACCATGCTCATCGACGGCGTCGAACACTCGATCGACGCCACGGGCGACGGCCCCGTCGATGCCGCCTTCAACGCCGTGAAAATGCTCTGGCCGCACAAGGCGCGCCTCCAGCTTTATCAGGTCCACGCCGTCACCGAAGGCACCGATGCGCAAGCCACCGTCTCCGTCCGCGTCGAGGAAGACGGCCGCATCGCCACGGGCCAGTCCGCGGATACGGATACCGTCGTCGCCTCGGTCAAAGCCTATGTGAACGCCCTGAACCGCCTGATCGTGCGCCGCGAAAAAGGCGGCTCCGACAAGGCGGAAGTCAGCTACAAAGACCACTGAGGCAGCATCCCCAGATCAAAGGCGCGGGCACCCCCCGCTCCTTTTTTCATGCCCCATTCATATTGGCGCAAATATCCCGGGGGTGAGGCGCGCAGCGCCGAGGGGGCAGCGCCCCCTGCCT
>RFUP01000461.1 GCA_009922885.1 Paracoccaceae bacterium | reverse complement strand
CCAGCGCCGCCTGATAGGCGCCGAACTGAATGGCGGAATGGATTTCTGTGGCCGCGATGATTTTCGCGCGGGTCAGCGCCATCGCCGGAACGCGGTTCAAAAGGTCTTTGGCGATTTGAACCGGCGTCAGGCCCTGGCGCTGGCCGCGCACTATCTGATCAGTGATCTGGCGAATAGTGGTGCGGCCGACAAGGCGGGCGCGGGAAGCGCCGTGCTCACGTAGGTAGCCGGTAAGCGCGCGGATGCCAAGGGCGGTATCTTGCTTTTGGGCCACAAACTCAGAAACGCCGAAACCGATCCCGGCGGCCCAGCCGATGTTCATGGCGTCGATAAGCTGGTTTGTCGCTTCTTGCTCCGGCAGGGTAAGCTGCCGCGTGCGCTCGTAGCTGCTCAGCATTTGGTCCATGATAGCGGCAAGCGTGTCTTCGAGCGGCCCGACGCTCGCGGCGATCAGCGCGTCTTCGCGGACGAGTCTACTCTGCGCCATAGGCGACCTCATTCAGCATGTTTTGCGCGGCGTTTGAGCGGTCGCTGGTGTGCCCCCGGCGACTGGCGCGCAGGTCTGCCATAAGCATCGAGCCAAGTGGGTCTGGGATCGGCGGGTAGCCCTTAAGCGCGCGAGCCTCGTTAACGGTGATTTCGTCTGAAGAGTCTACCATTTCCCAAAGGCCGCGCCGTTTCTCAGCGATAGCCTCGATACTGTCGTAGTCCGGCGCAATCCGCGCGCCATCGAAGTAGGGCGAAAGCCAGGCGTTGAGTTCCGCGGTCTGCAGGTCCACCAGCGGAATAACGGTATCCTCGTAGAAGCCAAGGCGGGCCTCGCGGTAGTTAGCGAAGGTGTTATCGCCGGGAATGTTCAGGAGCAGGGGCGGAACGCCGAAGGCAAGGGAAATGTCGCGGGCGGCACTGTCTTTCAGGTCAATGATTGCCATGTCGCGCGGCGTCAGGCTCATGCTCTTCCAGTCCATGCCGCCCTCAAGCAGCATCGGGCGGCCTGCGTTCCGCGCGCCAGCGAAGTTATTTTCGATTTCCTCGCGCAAGCGGTTGAACTGATCTTCGGAAAGCAGCGTGTCCTTGTCGAGGGTCAGCGCGCCGGAAGGCTGGGCGCTGTTCTGGAGCAGCGCCTGAAGCCAGTTCATGGCTTCGTTGTGCTGGTCAACTGCGTAGCTGGCCGGCCCCATCGGCGAACTACCATACCAGTCGTTGAGCGGGTCAAAGAGTTTGGTGTGCCGAATGTCGCCGTCGCCTGTGATCGGGTTCATCGGAAACGTGACTTCGGTTCCGTTGTGCTTGTAGACGTAGGCTTTGACCATGCCATTCTGCGCCGGCTCGATCTTGATTTTTTGCGGCCGCAGGGTCCATAGCTCGATAGGCCGCTTGCCCCGCATTACGCGCTCGTCAAAGCTGTTGCCGGAAAGCAGCAGGTGCGCGGTCTTCGCGCGCCACCATTCGCGGCTGGACTGCATCGGGTTGGGGTTTTCCAGCAGGGAAAGGAAAGCGTGGGTTTTAAGCTGCTTGCCGCTGGCGTCGAAGACCGTCCAGCGCATTCCGCCGATGGCGTCCGCGATCTTGTTAACGGCCTGATAAGCCACCACGTTCAGCTTATAACCTTCGCGAGCAAAGCTTTCGTAGTTGTGCGGGCTCCACGCGGCCTGCGGCAGGCGCGAAATGTGCGTGGCCAGTGCTCGGCTGGCCTTAACTTCGGGCGGCGTAAAGAAGAGGGAAAGCAGGCTCATAGCAGTCTTATCCTCGGCTGGGCGCGGAAGCGGATCAGCGGCTCCAACGCGTAGCGAATTGCGTCAATGGCGTGGTTATGCGCGTCAACAATTTTGGGCAGAATGTCGCCTGAGAGGCGGTCAACGCGGTAACTGTATTTCGTGAACTCCATCAGCACGTCGGCGCAGCGCGGATGAATGATGATTTCGTCAAAGCTTTTGATGTATTCAACGCCGTCTTCGACGCTGCCCTGCCCCTTCTTGGCGCCGATGGCGCCGGGCATTCCGTTCTGTT
>RFUP01000047.1 GCA_009922885.1 Paracoccaceae bacterium | reverse complement strand
ACAGCGGCTGCCGCCGTCGCGTAGTCGCCAATCTTCCGCTTCTGCTTTTCGTAAGCATAGCCTCCTGCCAGAGCATCGAAGCTGATCGCAGTGAGCACCTCGTCGTCGTCACGAGCGGTCATGTAGGCCGCTTCGTAATAGTCCCGCGCCGCAACTTCTCGCGTGCCGTTCGGCCCGATGAGATGGATCGTCGCGTCAAGGCACTGCATCAACCCCGGCATGTCATTGCCCGGATCGCCATTGGCAACATTGCCGCCCACAGTGCCCATATAACGCACCTGCGGGTCGGCGATCTGCAGCGACGTTTCCTTCAGGATCGGCGCCACGCGCCCGAGATCCGCATGATCGATAATGTCATGCTGCGTCACCATCGCACCGATGGTCACTTTCGTGCCCGCAATCGAAATCGCCTTGAGGCTATCGATGGATTGCAAGTCGATCAGATGAGGAACTTCGGCCATGCGAAGTTTCATCATCGGGATCAAACTGTGCCCCCCCGCGATCACGCGCGCTTCGTCCCCGTGCTCCTGCAAGAGCGCGAGAACGCCCTTCAGGTCACTCGGACGGTGGTAGTCGAATGGAGCTGGAATCATTCTGGGCCCTCCCCGCCGTTGATGATTTGGCAAGGCGAAGCTGCATCCAACCGCATACCGAAGCAGCGATTACCCACCGAAAACAGAGGTGTATTTCACGAAATGCGAAAATCTTGCACGAACTGCGAAAGGCTCAGAGGCCGAGTATCTCGCGTACGGGCTTGAGCTGCGTGCGGCTCACCGGAACCTTCAAAAGCTCCGGCAGATTGAAGTAACAAACACCAGTATCCTTCAGCCGTTCGAACCCATTTACGAGCCGCGGATTGATTAGATAGCTGCGGTGGGTCTTCACGAAATTGGACTTCGCTAGCCGCTTTTCGGCCTCCGCAATCGACCAGGCGCAGAAGAACTGCCCCGATTTCGTATAGATGTAAGTGTAGTGCCCCTCGGCCCGTATCACCGCCACAGAAGCCGCATCCACGAAATGCGTCCGCCCCTCCAGCTCATAGGGGACTTGCATGTTCGCGCCTCGAATAATGGCTGGCTCTGGCTCCGGGATTTCTTCGGATGGAACCCGCTCTTCCCGAACCGCAGCCTCCACGGGCAGGAAGGTCGCCGTTGACAACAAGAAGGCTCCACAGAGAGCAAAGCTCGACAGAACCACGCCCATCGCCAAAGTTTCGTTGCTCATCATCGGCCCGACTTTCGAAGCCACTGCGATCTGGGTGAAATCCGTTGCCGCCGTTGCGATGAAATGCACCGCAAACACCGCCAGTCCGAACACGACAGTCCCGAGCAGGATATTCCGCCGTGTGCGCTTGCTGTAGGCAATCCCGAACGCCGCTACGCTGAGAAGGCAGGAAGACACAACCGAAAGCGTCACACCAATTGGCGTGTAAAGGGCACGGCAGAGCTCCAGAGCAGCCATGCCGATGTAATGCATGGCGATGATCCCAATGCCAACGATAGCCCCCGCAGCAACAAGCTTCAGTCGCGTCCGCGGCCCAAAGTGCAACATCAACAGAGCTGCACCGACCACCAGAATGGCCACAAGCGCCGAAGCCAAGGTGATTGCTGCATCATAGTAAAAGTCGAAAGGCAGCTGGAGGCCCAGCATGGCCACAAAATGCATCGACCAGATCCCACCCCCAAGCGCAACGGCCGCAAGTGAGATCACGATTTTCCTGTGAACAGGAGAAAAATCGGAAAGCCCATTTGTTAGGCTTAACCCCGTGAAGCCAGCCATCAATGCCACTGCAAGAGATGCTGCGACCAGCCAAATGTTATGCGTGAACGCGACGACTTCCATTCCGATTGCCAGTTAGCCTCCCTCCAACTGGTTAGCACCACAAAGGGGCATAGAACCCATTCGCGATGCGCGTAACCTAGCGTGAGGTGTTCGAAGTCTCCAACTATTTCTGACAACCCGCAGAACCGCGCAGCGAATCTAGAAACAAAACCGAAGCAGAAATCGAAAAACCAAAAAGCCCGGCGAGTTGCGCCGGGCCTTTTGAAAATGGTGCCCCCAGAGAGACTCGAACTCCCGACCCGCTGATTACAAATCAGCCGCTCTACCAGCTGAGCTATAGAGGCACGCGTTCCCTTTACTTGCCGCGCGCAAGCAGTGCAAGCCTTAGCGATTGGTTCGCGCCAACATTCCCACAGCCACCAATCCGACAAGGATAACCAGCACCGCTGCCGGAGCCGCCTGCCCAAGGTTCTCAAGACTTGCCTGCTCGTGCACACGTGTCGCCAAAGTGTTGAAGTTGAACGGGCGCAGCAACAGAGTTGCGGGCAACTCCTTCACGCAATCGACGAAAACGAGAAGCAGCGCCGAAGCGACAGAGGCCCGCATCATGGGCACATAAACTTCCCGAAGAACCCGCCCCTGCGTGCGCCCCAAAGATCGTGCGGCCATCGGCAGTGAGGGCGATACCCGCCCCATTGCCGCATCCGCCGCCCCTTGGGCAATCGCGAAAAATCGCACGGCATAGGCAAGGATCAGCGCCGCCGCAGAACCCGTCATGACGAGGCCAATATCGTATCCCGTCGCAGCCTCGACCGCATCCGCGACGGCATGATCGAACGAAGCCAAAGGAATGAGGATGCCAACACCCAGAACCGCGCCGGGCGCCGCATAGCCGATGGTGGTCAGCGGCAGCAAAAGCTTCGGCAGCGCACTTCCAGAAAGACGCACCCCATAAACCATGAAAACGCCCGCCAGAACGGTCAGCCCCGAGGCAACTCCCCCCACGAAAATGGTGTTCTTCATGGCATCCAGAAGCCCCGGATCCGCCCAACGGTCGGCATTCGACACGGCATGCGAGAGGATCACGCCCGCAGGAAGCACGAACCCCAACAGGAACGGCACCAGACAAAGCGCAAGCGCCAGCCACCCTGCACCACCGATCAAACGGACCCGCTCTACAGGGCGATGGCGCGACGACAGGTTGAAGAACCGCGCACGACGGCGGCTGCTTTTCTCCAACCCCATCAGGAAGACCACCAGAACCAGAACCACCGTCGCGATCTGCGCGGCGCCGCCTGCGTTCGAGCCGTCGAGCCAGACCGAGAAAATCCCGGTCGTCAGGGTTTGCACCGCGAAGAATTCCACCGTGCCGAAATCATTGACGGTCTCCATCATCACAATCGCCATCCCCGCCGCGATCGCAGGTCGGGCCAGTGGCAAACCGATCCGGCGGAACCGCTCGAAAGCCCCCGCCCCGAGTGACATCGCAACCTCTTCCGCACTCGCAGGCTGTTCCCGGAACGCGGCGCGGGCCATGAGATAAACATAGGGATAAAGTGCTGCCGACAGCACAACTACTGCCGCCCCGATGGAGCGTATCTGCGGGAACCAGTAATCACGGGAGGTCTTCCAACCCATGATTTCACGCAGCGCCGTCTGCACAGGCCCCGCGTATTCCAAGAGATCGACCAAGGCATAGGCCCCGACATAGGCCGGGATAGCCAGCGGCAAGAGCAGCGCCCATTCAAGCCACCCTGCCCCCGGAAAGCGATATCGCGACACGATCCACGCGGCCCCCGTCCCAACCATGCCCGAAAGAAGCCCTACAGAAACCATCAAGATCGCCGTATTCTTAAGGTAGCGTGGCAAAGTCGTCGAAAGGAGGTGCGGCCAAATGTTATTCTCAGGAAAGAACGCAAGCCAAACCACCGCCGAAATCGGCAAAACGACCACCAAGGCAATCGCCACGGCCCCCAAGGACCAAAGCGATGGCATCATGGCGCGGCGGCGCGCTGACGGGTGGGATGCGGCTTCCAAAGTCATGCGCCCTTCCTGCCCGAAACCTGTTTGACTGTCCAGATTCGCCCCTATACTCGATTGATACCAACCCAAAGGAACGCTCGGAAACATGCAGATCGCGCTTCATGCCGGTGTCCACGCGACCGACGAAGGACGGCTCCTGAAATGCCTTTCCCGCAACGGGAAAGTGCTCGGGCCGCGCGGCATCGCGGTGCCTCCTTTCGGCAGTTACCGGATCCTGTTGCGAGACGCGATTGCCGCCGTTGTCTCAGGCCATAGCCCCGCGCATAACGCCCGCGCTGTGCTCCTCGACGGCATCCTCGCGGGTACCGACCACGCCGACGAGCCTGACCGCCTGATCCTGTCGAACCAGAATTTCTTCTCGAATGCCGGTGCCGCCATGCGCGAAGGTATACTCTACCGCGCCGCAGAGGCACGGCTTTCTGCCATGGAACAGCTTTTCCCGCGTGACGAGATTGAGCTTTTCATCGGCATCCGCAATCCGGCCACCTTCCTGCCAACCGTTCAATCCGCTGGAAACACAGAGAATGTGGATGCCTTCCTCGGCGGGGCCGATCCCCTGTCGATCCGTTGGTCGGACTTTATCCTCCGCCTACGCCACGCCTGCCCGCGTGTCTCCATCACCGTTTGGTGCAACGAAGATACGCCCCTGATCTGGGGTTCACTCCTGCGCGAGATTGCCAGCATCGAGCCCAATCTCAAGATCACAGGCGCTTTCGATCTACTGTCAGACATCATGACGCAAGAAGGCATGAAACGCTTCCGCACCTATCTGGCGGAGCATCCGGTGATGACGGAAATGCAAAAGCGCCGGGTTATTTCGGCCTTCCTCGACAAATTTGCCAAGGAAGACGAAATCGAAGAAGAAATCGCGGCGCCCGGCTGGTCACCGCAACTTCTGGCCGACATGACAGAGGCCTACGAAGAAGACCTCTATCATCTCGAACGCATTCCCGGCGTTAACTTCCTGTCGCCGTAAAGCGGATTACCTCAGAGCATACCGAGCGCTGCGAGGTAGGTGTCCAGCACCGCTTCTTCATTCGCCAGATCGTCCTTGTCGCGCTTGCGAATGGAAATGATCTTGCGAATAGCCTTGGTGTCATAGCCACGGCCCTTGGCCTCGGCCATCACCTCTTTTTGCTGGTCCGCAATGTCTTTTCTTTCGGCTTCCAAACGCTCGTAGCGTTCGATGAAAGAGCGCAGTTCGTCGGCAGCAACCTGAGAAGCCGCATCCATCACGGGGTCAGTCATCGCAATTCTCTCCTCGTTGGGGCAGGCCCTTCCCTATCGCCCTCGCCGCGCTGTCGCAAGAGGCACTGCCTCAGTTGCGCGCGCACCCGATATCGGATAGGGCAACGCGGCATCGAAAAAGGAGCACAGAGATGGATTGGCTGATCTGGACCGGAGCCGCCGTGTCTTTTCTGGGCCTCGCAGGCCTCCTCTGGACCATCGTCACCGTCGCCCGTGCACGCCGCACAAAAGCCTCGGATGATGACATCAAAGCCGTCGTCCAGCGCATGATTCCGGTGAACATGGCTTCGCTGATGCTCTCGGTCTTCGGTCTCATGGCCGTGATCGTCGGTATTTCGCTCGGCTGATCAGCCCGGTATCTTGCGGCGGTTATTGCCGAGTTTGTTCAAGGCGTCGAAGGTCTCGCCCTCGCGAGCAAGGGCCGCGAACCCAGGATCTGGCGCGAATAGCGTCTGATCTTCTTCCGTAAGCTGCTTTAACAGCAACCCGGTCTCGAAAACGCCCAGCATATCCGCCGCCTTCATCGGCCCGCCTCTTTCACGCGGAAAACCGTAGGCCAACACCATCACTGTATCGATGTCCGAAGGTCTGAGCGCGATCCCTTCACGCAATAGCCGCGCCCCTTCATTGGCCATCGCCGCCACGCAGCGCGCCACAATATCCGCCGATGACATCTTTTGCGCCTTCTGGCTCGGCGGAGGCAGCACCTCAGCGATCTTGGGATCGTCCACAGCTTGCCCGTTTTTCCACGCAAAGAAGCCGGCCCCACCACTCGCTCCACGCCGCCCTGCACGAATGAGCGTCCGCAACACATCCAGCGAAGACCGCGGAACCCGCCCGCCATCTCGCGCCAACAAAGCGCCGCGCGTCAAGCAAAGCTCAAGCCCCATCCGGTCCATGGCGGTCAGGGGGGCGTGGATAAACCCGTAATCGAGAAGCGCCGCGTCAATCGCAGCCGGTGCCACGCCCTGCACCACCAATCCGGTCACGCAATCCCGCAGGGCCGCTTGCACACGTTCACCGACCCCACAGCCGCCACCCGCAGCCCGCACAGGGAATTTTTGTAGCACCTGCGCCAAGCCAACGGCCTTGGCCAAGGTCTCCGGTGCCGTCTCGCGCGCCAGAACAATTTCCGCCAACCGATGCGAATGAGCCGGCCCATGCAAATGCAGGGCAATCACATCATCCGGTCGTCCAGCAGCTTCTCCCAAAGGCGTCAGGGACTGTATCAGAGAACTGGTTGCCAGCACTGTTCCCGGCCCAGTCGCCGCCCCCAAAGCCGCAAAGACTTGCCGCTTCGTCTCCGGGTTCTCGGCCACTGCCTCGATAACGAAGCCACAAGCCCCAAGCCCCGATAGATCCGTCGTCTGCTGTAACCCGGCCATCATCGCGTTGGCCTGTGCAGGCGCCAAGGCGCGCTGCTGGGCCACACTGCGCACCGTCTCGTCAATTCGCGCCCGCGCAGCCCGCGCAGCCTCTTCCGTGCGCTCGAATTGCACCACTTTCACACCATGCAGAAGTGCCGCCACCGCAATCCCTGCCGCCGCAGGCCCGCCCCCGACAACACCAACTGATTGAGGTGCTTTGGGCTCCACTCCCACGAGTTCCGGCATATTGTGCGAGCGGCGCTCGGCAAAATGCATATGGATCAGCCCGCGAGCGATATCCGACGCAGCACAATCCTCACTCGCAGCCGCCTCGAAGGCCAATCCGGACTCGATCGGCAAGAGTTGCGAGGCTTCGACACAATCCACCAGCCGCTCGGCCGCTTGACCCAAGGCCTTCACAGTCGAACTCTCGCGCGCCTCCTTCACCGCTTTCTGAAAGGCTTTCGCATCGGCAAAGCCTTCCGTCCGCTCCGCAGTCTTGCGGGGCGCAATCTCGCGGGCCAAGCGCGCGGCCTCTGCCAACACATTTTCACTGAACTCCTCGAAGAGCCCCTGTGCAATTTCCGATTTGGCAGGATGCAGGCGAGAGGTGAGCATCAGCGAAAGCGTATTCGCAGCCCCGATCAGGCGCGGCAAACGTTGCGTTCCCCCCGCCCCCGGCAAGAGACCGAACGATAGATCCGGAAACCCGATCCGCAATGCAGGGTCAGCCACGCGCGCATGAGCGGCCAAGGCCAACTCAAGCCCGGCTCCCAAAGCCATCCCCGTCAAGGCTGCGACAACAGGTTTTGGAAAATCTTCAATCTTGCAGCAGATATCCCCCAATCGTGGCGCGGCCTCTTTCGCACCTTCGATTTCCCGAACATCAATCCCCGCAGAAAAGAGCGCAGAGCTGCCCGCAACAACAACGCCTTTGACCGCGTCATCACTGAGTGCAGCCTCCAATGCCTTCAGCAAAGCCGCTCGAACAGGCTGGGTTAGCAGATTGGTTGGCGGCGCGTCCAAACTGATGATCGCGATACCGCTGTCGATTTCTGTGCGAACACCTGCCACCTATTCCGCCCCTTCACAGTCTTTCGCGTTACTCTGCAAAGCTGTCGGGGGGTTGGCAAGTGCCGCAAACGGATTTCCCTAGACGGGCATATTGTCGAAAGCGTCATCCACTTCCGCTTCAACCATCTGGTGTTCGAGCGCCAGAAGCTGTGGCGGTACGGACTTGCCCGCGCTCCTATGCGACGCAATCAACGCATTAACGTCCTGGTGCAACTGGCTGCGCATTTCGTCACAAGCAATTTCGAAGCGCTCCTCCAGCGCGGCAATCATCGCGTCCAGTTCTTCGTCTAACATCACTCATTCCTCCAAGTAATTTGCGTCAATGGGCCTTCGCGCAAGACTTGCAAAACGGCGTGTCCGGCAGAACTTTCAACCGCTCTTCCGAAATCGTCTCCCCGCAGGTCACGCATTCCCCATAGGTGCCATCGCGCATCCGCTGCAGGGCCGCGCGGATCCGGCGGATCTCGGCTTCGCCCTGCGTTCCAAGGCTTTCCAACACCTCGTCCCCCTCCCGCTCAACTGCCGCTTCCTCCCAATCGCTCGGGCGCGGGTCATCCAGTTGGTCCTCGATCACATGCAGGCGGCTATCGAGCTCTTTCAGGCGGCTCATCAACTGTGTCTTGCGGGCGTTTACGTCAGTCATGATCATCTCCCCGATCGCATTTGACCGACTATGCGCCCCCGACTGTGCGCGCTCCTTGATCGAAATCAATCATCGCCGCATCGAATCCTTGAAACACATTCTAAAAGATGTATATGAATTTCCGAAATGGAGGAATACCCATGCAACCCATCGTGAAAGCGTTCTTCGACGACGCCACCAACACCATCTCCTACGTCGTCCGCGACCCCGAAGGCACATCCTGCGCCATCATCGATTCCGTTCTCGATTTCGATTACTCGTCCGGCCGCACCGATACCAAGTCCGCCGATGAGATCATCGCTTGGGTGAAGTCGGAAGGTCTGAACGTCGAGTGGCTTCTGGAAACCCACGTCCACGCCGACCACCTCTCCGCCGCGCCCTACATTCAGGAACGCGTCGGCGGCAAGATCGGCATCGGCGACCGTATCCGCATTGTGCAGGATACTTTCGGCAAGATCTTCAACGAAGGCACCGAATTCCAGCGCGACGGTTCGCAATTCGACCGTCTCTTCGTTGAAGGGGACACCCTGCATATCGGTCAATTGCGTGGCGACGTGCTCCACACACCTGGCCACACCCCCGCCTGCCTCACCTATGTGATTGGTGACGCAGCCTTCGTCGGCGACACCCTCTTCATGCCCGATTTCGGCACCGCCCGTTGCGACTTCCCCGGCGGCTCGGCCCAAACCCTCTTTGACTCGGTCCACAAGATCCTGAGCTTGCCTGAAGAAACCCGCATCTTCGTTGGCCACGACTACAAAGCGCCCGGACGTGACGTCTACGCTTGGGAAACCACCGTAGGCGAACAGAAGGCCAAGAACATCCACATCGGGGCTGGCAAATCCAAAGACGAATTCGTGCAGATGCGCGAAACCCGCGATGCGACCCTCGCCATGCCGAAACTGATCATCCCGTCGCTGCAAGTGAACATGCGCGCGGGGCAAATGCCGCCTGCTGATGCGGAAGGCAACGTTTACCTCAAAGTGCCCGTTAACAAGCTTTAACTCTCACGCGCCCTCCCGCGAGCGAACACGCGGCAGGGCGCATACCACTCACTCGGACGAAACAGGAAACAAAATGGTAATGGATTGGGTCTGGGGGCTCGTCGGCGGTTTGCTGATCGGCCTCGGAGGCGCCGTATACCTGCTCGCCAATGGCAGGATTATGGGCGCAAGCGGCATCATCGGAGGGTTGGTTGACGGCACTGGCCGTCGCGACGCGGTGGAACGGGTGACATTTCTTGCAGGCGTCTTCCTCCTGCCTGTCCTCCTCTACCCCCTCTACTCCTCGGTCGACACGCATATCACCGGAAACTGGGGCGTCTTGATCGCCGCCGGACTTCTTGTCGGCATCGGCACCCGCATCGCCAATGGCTGCACTTCGGGCCACGGTGTCTGCGGCATGTCCCGCCTCGCACCGCGTGGCTTCATCGCCACGGTTGCCTATATCCTCGCAGGTGGCCTCGGCGTCGTTCTCTTCCGCCACATTCTCGGAGTGATCTGACATGCGCGCGCTCTTTGCCTTCATCGCTGGCGGCCTCTTCGGCTCCGGCCTCTTCATCTCCGGCATGACCGACACCGCGAAAGTCCAAGGCTGGCTCGACGTGTTCGGCGCATGGGATCCCACCCTCGCCTTCGTCATGGGCGGCGCCATGATCCCGATGGCAATCGCATGGATCATCCGCTCCCGCCGCGACACACCGGTCCTCGGCGGCACTTTCCCGCCGCCTGCTCCGCGCGAAATCGACCGCAAGCTGATCATCGGCTCGATCATGTTCGGCGCGGGTTGGGGCCTTGCAGGCCTCTGCCCCGGACCGTCGCTTGCATCGCTCTCTTACGGCGGGATCGAGCACTGGGTGTTTTTCGTCGCCATGCTTGGCGGGATGCTGGTTGCACCGCGCTTGAGTATCCGTCTGGACAGACCTGTGCCCGCCGAATAATCCTTCGCTATGGATATTCGTCAAATCACCCCACGCTACTCTGTCTCCCCGCAGATTTTTCCCGAGGATCTCGCAGCCATAAAGGCTGCGGGGTTCACAAAGGTGATCTGCAACCGCCCGGATGGTGAAAATCCGCCCGACCTACAGTCGGACCGCATGGCCGCCGCCGCCGCTGAGGCAGGGCTCGAATTCTTCGTGCTTCCTCTCACGCATCAGACGATGACGCCCGAAAACGTCGCGCGTCAGGCCGCCGAAGTCGAGGCGAGCGAAGGCCCGGTTCTGGCCTATTGCGCGTCAGGCACGCGCTGCTCTGTGATCTGGACGCTCGACGCAGCCCCGAAGATCGGCGTCAACGAAGCCCTGACTGCAGCCGCACGCGCGGGCTACGATCTTTCCGGTCTCCGGCCGCGCCTCGAAATGCTCTAATCGACAACGCCCTCGCCGCTCAAAGCTAGAACGGCGGGGTCATTCTCTAGCGCCCGATCCCATCCGCCCGATGTCGAAAGATCCCTATCTGGCGTGTCTGGGCCAATCTCCTCCTGTTCGATCAACATCTGCTCGCTCTCATGATCAGACAGTTCAGCGTCGGCCTGATATCTCTCGTCTTGAAGAACCAAACGAACGGCCCGCTGCCCGTTCAATTGCCCCAATTGCCCCTGCGCAATCTGCACGCCCCCGAAAACCTCCATCCGGGTTCGCCGCAAGGCTTCCTGTGGTACGTGCAGGATATCCCC
>RFUP01000460.1 GCA_009922885.1 Paracoccaceae bacterium | reverse complement strand
CCACCGAGCGCCCCGGCAAGAACCTCGCCCCGATCGATCTCGAAGAGGTGCGTGCCAAGGTTTCAGCGGAAATGGGCGGCAAGCAGATCGACGACGAGGATCTCAACGGCTACCTCATGTATCCCAAGGTCTTCCTCGACTACATGGGCCGCCATCGCACCTATGGCCCCGTCCGCACCCTGCCCACCCGCACCTTCTTCTACGGAATGGAAGCCGGCGAGGAGATTTCGGTGGAAATCGATCCGGGCAAGACGCTGGAAATCCGCCTGCAAGCCGTCGGCGAAACCGATGAAACTGGCGAAGTGAAGGTGTTCTTCGAGTTGAACGGCCAGCCCCGCTCGATCCGCGTGCCGAACCGCTTGGTGAAGAGCACGACCCAAGCCCGCCCGAAAGCCGACGCCGGAAACGCCGCCCATATCGGCGCGCCGATGCCGGGCATCGTGGCCTCGGTGGCGGTAAAGGCGGGTCAGGAGATCCACGAGGGCGACATGCTTCTGACCATCGAAGCGATGAAGATGGAAACGGCGCTCCACGCGGATCGCGCGGGCATCGTGAAGGCGGTCCACGTCACCCCCGGCGCGCAGATCGACGCGAAAGACCTGCTGGTCGAGCTGGAGTAATCACCAAAGGGTCATGCCCTCAAAAGAGGGCGTGACCCAGTAGACCGAGCGACGTAAACACGATGCTCGAAAACGTCAGAACCATACCGATCTTCCGCGCCGGATGGAGATCATTTCGGTGCGTCAGACCATAGGCATGGAGCGCATGCCCGAGAAACAGGGCTGCCCCCAAGGCATGCAACGCCGCGAACGGCGCGCCTTGCAGTTCCACCAAAGCCAGTAGAACCACCCCCATCGGTGCATATTCCGCAAAGTTCCCTTGCGCCCGGATCGCATGGGCAAGCTCGGCATCGCTCCCATCCCCGATCGACACCCCGGCCCGGATGCGCGCTTTGATGACCTTCGCCGAGAGAGCGAACAGCAAGAGGCCCAGAAGGCCCGCGTAAATCGGTGTAACGACAAGAGCCATACTGTTTTCCTTAATTAGACCCGCGCAAGGGGGGCGCTGCCCCCCTTCTGCCTCTGGCATTCATCCCCCCGGGATATTTGTCAAAGAGAAAGTACTGGTGCCTGTGAAACTCCGGTTTATCAGCGGATTAAAACTGCGCATCTGGTTGCATTTTTTCCCTTGCAGCCGCCGCGCGCTTCTCCTATCTACCCGCTACCGATCAGGATGCGGGCGTAGCTCAGGGGTAGAGCATAACCTTGCCAAGGTTAGGGTCGTGAGTTCGAATCTCATCGCCCGCTCCAATCGGTGAAACGGAGCACGTGCTCAACGGCGCGGGCGTAGCTCAGGGGTAGAGCATAACCTTGCCAAGGTTAGGGTCGGGCGTTCGAATCGCCTCGCCCGCTCCAATCAAGAGGGCCTTCCTTCGGGGAGGCCTTTTGCTTTTTCTCTTTCAAAATATCCCGGGGGAGAGGCGCATAGCGCCGAGGGGGCAGCGCCCCCTGCCTGACCCTAGTCGTCAGAACGCCTTGAACGTCAGTGTCGTCAGACTGCGCTCCACACCGGGAACATTCACCAGTTCTTCATTGATGAAATGGCCGATGTCTTGATCCTTCGGAATGTAGAGTTTGACGAGAAGATCCCAGTCGCCACTGGTTGAATAGAGCTCTGAATGAAGTTCTTTCAAAGCGATCTCTTCGGCCACTTTATATGTGGTTCCCGGCTTGCAACGGATCTGGACGAAAACGCAGGTGTTCAAAGCCTCACTCCTTCTGGGATCTTGCCCTTGTCCGACTGACCCTGCCTCGGGCGTAGGGCAGGGTCAATGCTTCGCAAAGGGCGCGATGCCACAGGTCCCGCTTTCTCGGAACGCCAGGGCTTCCCCCGGTCGCCCCGCGCGCCTATAAGCCGGGGCATCAGCAAAGGACATCTCCCATGCGTCGTGCAACCATCACCCGCAAGACTGCCGAAACCGACATTTCCGTGGCCATTAACCTGGATGGC
>RFUP01000459.1 GCA_009922885.1 Paracoccaceae bacterium | reverse complement strand
CGACCTGAGTCATCCAGGTGTGGTCGGGCCGGATTGAGGCGACCACGTCGAGAGTGCCTTCACCGCCATCTGCCACGCCACGAACCCAAGCGATATGCCCCCGATCAAGAGCCGGAACACATCCGCATCCGCCACTTTGTAAAGCGCCGCCCCCAAAGCCACCCCCGGCATCGCACCAAGGATCAGCACCCCCGCATCATAGGCGCTCCACTTCTTCCAATAGGGCCGGAGCGTCGTCACATCGACCACCATCAGCAGGGGCAGCATGATCCCCAACGCCATCCCCGGCTCTAGAACCAGAGCGAGAATCGTCGCGCTCGCGAAAGCCGCGCCTGATCCGAAACCGCCCTTGGAAATCCCCGCAAACAGCACCGCAGGCACGGCCACCGCAAAAAACGCCGCATTCATCTCCAGCATGGTCGCTCCCGGCAATGGCCCCTAAACCCCCGCTAATTGAAGGTTTAGCGCTCGCATTCCAAAGCAACAAATGGAAACATCCCCCGCGCCGCAGCGCAGCGCTCTTGCGCGACGGGCCGGAAAGGACTACGCCCATGCGCGAAATTCCAACCGGACCGGAGATATTTCCATGGCCAGAACCAAGATTGCCCTCATCGGCGCAGGTCAGATCGGCGGCACCCTCGCCCATCTCGCAGCGCTCAAGGAACTCGGCGACGTCGTGATGTTCGACATCGCAGAAGGTACCCCGCAGGGTAAGGCGCTCGACATCGCAGAATCCGGCCCCTCCGAAGGCTTCGACGGTTCCTTCAAAGGCACCAACGATTACGCCGACATCGCAGGCGCAGACGTCTGCATCGTCACCGCGGGCGTTCCGCGCAAACCCGGCATGTCCCGCGATGACCTCCTCGGCATCAACCTCAAGGTCATGAAGTCCGTCGGCGAAGGCATCAAAGCCCACGCTCCGAACGCCTTCGTGATCTGCATCACCAACCCGCTCGACGCGATGGTCTGGGCACTGCGCGAATTCTCGGGTCTGCCGCACGAGAAAGTCGTCGGCATGGCCGGCGTCCTCGACAGCGCCCGCTTCCGCCACTTCCTCTCGCTGGAATTCGGCGTCTCCATGCGTGACGTCACCGCCTTCGTGCTCGGCGGCCACGGCGATACGATGGTCCCCTCCGTGCGTTACTCCACCGTTGCCGGCATCCCGCTCCCCGACCTGATCGAAATGGGCTGGACCACCAAGGAAAAGCTCGACGCGATCGTCCAGCGCACCCGTGACGGCGGCGCCGAAATCGTTGGCCTTCTGAAAACCGGTTCGGCCTTCTACGCGCCTGCAACCTCGGCCATCGAAATGGCGGAAGCCTACCTCAAAGACCAAAAGCGCGTCCTGCCCTGCGCAGCCTACGTTGACGGCGCTTACGGCCTCAAAGGCATGTATGTCGGCGTTCCCACCGTGATCGGCGCTGGCGGCATCGAGAAAGTCATCGAGATCAAACTCGACAAGGACGAAACCTCGATGTTCCAGAAGTCGGTCGACGCCGTGAAAGGCCTCGTCGACGCCTGCAAGGCCATCGACGGCTCGCTCGCCTGATTTCATCAGCCTTGGCTGACCTCGAACGCGCGCTCCCCAAGAGCGCGCGTTTTTCTTTTCCCCGCACCAGATTTCATATTGGTGAAAATATCCCGGGGTCCGGGGCAGAGCCCCGGCGCGTCCCGCCAAAATCCCACGCGTAAAGCGCGCTTACACCCCCGCCAGAACCACCTCGATCACCCGTTCGATCTTGTCCGCGATCTCCTCCAGCTCCGCCTCGCTCGCATTGAAGGGCGGTGCAAGGATCACCTGGTCGCCCAAGCGCCCGTCCACATTGCCCGAGGACGGATAACAAATCAGCCCCTGCACCATGCCTTCCGCCTTGATCCGCGCCCCTAAGCCCAGCGCTGGATCGAAGGGCGTTTTCGTCTCGGGGTCGCGCACCAGTTCGAGGAACACGTCCATCGACCGGCGCTTATCCTCGGCCTTCAGTTTGGCTTCCATGTCGCGGCTGGCCGGGTG
>RFUP01000458.1 GCA_009922885.1 Paracoccaceae bacterium | reverse complement strand
GAATTGAATTCCATATGACCGCAAAAGCCCATAAGGGCAGCGAACATATGGCCAGCGGGCATCCCGCCGGTCTTTGATTCTGTAAGCGTCTCTAAAATAGAGAACGCAATCGCTTTCTGCTTTGTCATTCTGTCCTCTCTTTCTTTAGTTATTTACTGCAACCGCGCCGGTTTTCCGCTTGGCGGCCCCGTGCGGCATAAATCCGATAATGACAGAGCGATCCGCCCGCGTGGCCAGAGATCGCGCTGTGTGTCCGGTCGCGGATCGCGGGGGAGGTGGTGGCGGTGGTGTGCTGTGTCTGGTCAGATCCGGTGGAGACGGCGACGGCGGCACCGTCGGCCAGCGTCGCGGACATCCCCGACCCGGACGGCGGCGGGAGCCGGGATTGGGCGCAGCCCCCGGATCTGGTCCTGGGCGGGCGAATGGGGGTGCCATGCCTGACACGCACATCAAAATGGCTGGCAGTGTCAGTATTGCCCGCTGACATTGTTATCAGCGAACATGTGATTGTGTTTGTACTGCCAACATGGCGCGCCTATGCCCTACTGCAAAGCATCGTACATATCGCGTGGGCGCGATTTTCGGGGCTGGCATCAACCATGCAATCAACGGCCCGCTACACCCCGTCCACTACCTTCAACACCTTCCCCTTTCCCCGCCCCGATCCGGCGATGCTCGACATGCTCGGCACCATTGGTCGCGACCACTACGAGGCGCGGGTGTTCGCACAACAGAAGCTCGGGATCGGGGCGACAAAGCTTTTCAACAGAATCCATGACCCCGGCGAACGGTGTCCCTGGGTTCTCGATGTACGCGAATTACAAATGGAGATGGACGAAATGATCTGCGACGCCTACGGATGGCAGGACATCAACCCGCCCGGCCCGTGCGAGATGCCGCCCAACCCCGAGGGGGCGACCCTGCCCACACCGCCAGAGATCAAGGAGATCGTCATGCGGCTGCGGCGACTGAACCGGAAGCGCGCTGCGGAGCAGAGGTGAGAACCTCGACGCTGGTGATCCTCGCGCTGACCCTGCCGGGGCTGGCGTTGCTCGCCGCTGGCCGGGAGCGGGCGGGGCTGGCCGTGCTGCGGGTGGCGGCCTCGATAGAGGAGCGGTCGAGGCGGAGGGTGTAGAATCTGCGGCGCGGTGCTTGACGCTCTATCGGTATGCGGCTATATATAGGGTGTCGAGAGGAGAACCCCATGAGCCACAATGTCAGCATCAAGTTTCGTTCCGACGCCCTGATCAGCGAGTTCTACCGGCACGCTGAGATCGGCGCCCGCAACCTGGGCGCGCCCGTGAGCGCCTGGGACTTTGACGAGAACCGGGGCGGGGGGCGGTACCACCTGACGCGGATCCTGGAGTTGTGGAGCGCGATGAAGGCCGACCCGAAGCGCCAGTGGGTGTCTGCCTGCGGTGACTGGAAGGTGATTGCCATCGGCGACATCCTCTGCGATCCGCACCACTGCGCCTTTGAGATCAAGCGGAACGGGCGGCGGTGAGAAATCTGCTCGATAGGCGTTGACGCTCTATCGGTATGCGGCTATATAGAAGGGGCAAGGAGCAACCACGATGCACCCCAACCGCCTGACCAACGCCGAGATCGCCCGCACCTTCATCCTCGCCGGGAGCGCAGGGTAAAGACGGCGCTCCGGGCGCACCGGGCAGCACTACACCTACGAGGTTGACGCCGCCGACAACGGCGAGATGCACTTTGTCAAGGTGCGCGGCGGCGAGGATCAGGTTGGGCATTACATCGGGTTTGTCGGCAAGGGCGGGCGCATGGTCGCCGGGAAGAAGGGCAAGGGCGACGCGCCCTCCTTCAAGGCGCTGGACTGGACGCTGGCGAAGCTGGCGGCGGGCGCGTTGCCGGAGACGTTGGAGGTTTGGCACCAGGGCCGGTGCGGGCGCTGCGGGCGGGCGCTCACCGACCCCGAGAGCATCGAGACGGGACTTGGCCCGATCTGCCGGGGGAAGTAGGGCAAAAAGAAGCGGGCCGACCGCGTCAA
>RFUP01000457.1 GCA_009922885.1 Paracoccaceae bacterium | reverse complement strand
GGTGCCTTGCTGGTCTGCCACAGCCACACAGCGGGACCAATCCACGGCGTAACCGGCAACCATCGACGGGAAAATTTCACAAGCAACCCGAGTCCGCGCCGTTGCGCCCATGCGTGCCCTTCAATAAACGCCTGCATATCTCCCCGAGCATGGTTCATCCGCTTTTTGCGTCCAATAAACTCCGCGCCATACTCCGCGCACAGCTTTTCCAGTTCCTCGCGCTGTGGCGATCCGTCGTCCACGACCAGGCAGGGCGTGCCGGGGTGAAAGCGTCGCAGGCTTTCGAGTTGCAGGTGGATGTAGGGCACTGCACTGTAAGTCCCTATGACCACGCCAACCGCCCGCTCGTAATGTGGCGCAGTGTTCCCGACGCTGGTTTCGGGAACACCCGCCGCCACCGGCTCGCCCTCCAGCGGCTTCCCCTCCCATACTGGACACACTCCCTCCCGAATCTTCGCGATGAGGTCCGAGTCATCGAGCAGGCACCGCGGGCCGTGTGTTGCGCCGGCCTGCTTGTAATGCGGGCAGACCTTGCATTTTGCCGTCCGTTCCTTGCGCTCCGCATCGGTCACGCCGCAGAGTTTGCGCAGCAAAGCGGGGGCGTCCTCTGGTGCCACAGTCGGCTTTCCAAGGAATGCGTTCACCGCGTTATGAAAGACGACGCCCCACGCAATAAATTCCACAGCAAGATCGGTGTATGGCACCGGATAATGAAACAGCGTAGTTTCCGCCTCTTTCCGGCAGTCCTCGCATGGTAGGGACGCAATAAAGCCATCCAGCCAGCGGGTCACGTCTTTCCGCCGTGGTTTTAGTGGCAGGTTTTGAAGGTAGCTGTGAAACTCCCGCCACTTGCGCGGACCCCATACCTTCGGGTCGGTCGGTTCGAGGGTGGTGGTTTTTGCGGGTTCGGCGCATCCGGTCGGGCATGGCATAGGCTTGGGTGTCGGTGTGGTCATTTTCTCTGGTGCGGGTGCAAGGTAGCCTTCGATGGCGCGGATCACGTCCGCCGCGGTGATGCGGTCCAGACACGCAGGAATTACTACGCCTTCACCTTTTGACACCGGCAACTCACAAAGCGAGCGATCTTTCTCGTCGCCGTCGCCCAGCGGGACGACGCGGGATTTCCAGCAGCCGCCCCGAGCGCAACAGGGTAGCTCCCCGATGGTGTGAAGAAACCGATGCCCCGGATACGCCTCCCAATGCCACGGCTCGCGCCCGCCGGCCACGACCACGCACGGGCGAAGTCCGTTCCCGTGCTTCCACGGCACCGCCGCCGCCAGGTGCATGAGCGACGTTACCGGGCACAGCACGCCGTCCGCATGGTACACGAGCCGGATCAACTGCCGCACGTCCGTCTTCCCGCGCAGGTCGAGCACGTCGCGAAGCGGCGGGTGATGATGCTCTTTCGCCCCCACCTGCACAAACCGGATGCGTCCCTTGAAGTGGTCAACGACCGCCTGCCACCGCGCTTGCTCCCACCACTTCGCGGTAAAGTCCGTCTTCCCGCCGGCCACGATGATCCAGAAGCGCGTGCCTGCACCCTCGATTTCCTCGACCTGAGATTTCCACTGCCGTTCCTGCCAAGACAGGTGAATGTCCCCATGAAACGGCCCCGGCGGGATGCTCACGCCAAGCACCTGCTCCAAGTGCTGACGGTATCCGTGCAGGAAGTGAAGCGGCACGGTGTTGGACCGGTGCACCGCCGCCGTGTAGCTCATATCCACGACCCTGCCCGACGCCAGCGGCGTAAGGTGCGGGTTGTGCGCCCAAAGCTCCGGGTGTGGCGTATCCACATCGACCCGAAACCGCCCCGGATGCGCCGCCATCAAATCCCTCACCGCCGCCGTAAGGACAACATGATCCCCGAGGGAGAGCTTCGAGCGGAGGATTAAATCGTGGGTCATATTAGACGAACGGTTAGAGTGAATCTGTCGCAGAAACCTTGTTAGCCCTCGGAAATGAATGGGCAGGGACGTTTGGAGCGTTAAAGAAAACGACCTCCGAGTGAAATTCTACGCCCTCAAATACGTCGAGGGGGAG
>RFUP01000456.1 GCA_009922885.1 Paracoccaceae bacterium | reverse complement strand
CCCACGCGCGAATAGCGACCTGGCATCTGGCTGGCATAAACACCCGCTGGCATCATCCACCCACCTTGTTCCACGCGGAGGCCCGTTGCTGACGCGGCAAACTGCAACTGCACCGGGGGCAGAGTGCCCTTCGCAGAGGCAAAGGCCGCCGTGACGCGCCACGCCCCCGAAAGACGCGCCGGATCGACGCGGGTCGTCGAGGAAATTGGGGCGGAGGGCGTGCGGAAACTGTCCTGCGGCAGGGGCACTTGCTCGGCAGATCCGCAGGCCCCCAACATGAGGCAGATTGCAAAGGCGTGGCGCCATTTTCCGACCATCAGGCCCTCCGGACCCAGACCCTGATGCGCCGGGGGGGCGATCCCCGGCGCGTTCAGGTTCAGGCTTTCGCCACGGGGGCGCGCTTGGTCAGACCGAGCTTCTTGCGAACCTCTTCCGGGCCGATCACGCGCGCGCCCATGTTCTCGATGATGGTGACAGAGCGCTCCACGAGTTGCGCGTTGGTGGCCAGAACGCCTTTGTCGAGCCAGAGGTTATCCTCAAGGCCAACGCGCACATTGCCGCCCGCCAGAACGGCCGCTGCGGCATAGGCCATCTGGTTGCGTCCCAGCGAGAAGGCCGAGAAGGTCCAGTCCTGCGGCACATTATTGACCATCGCCATGAAGGTGTTGAGATCGTCTGGCGCGCCCCACGGAACACCCATGCAGAGTTGAACAAGCGCGGGACTTTCCAGAACGCCAAGGCGCACCAGTTCTTTCGCATACCAAAGATGGCCGGTGTCAAAGGCTTCGATTTCCGGCTTCACACCCAGCTCGGTCATCATCCGCCCCATGGCGGTGAGCATGCCGGGCGTGTTGGTCATCACGTAATCGGCTTCGGCGTAGATATCTCCCCCCATGCCTGCAGTCAGGTTCAACACCACATCAACCTCCGCATCGCGGATGCGTTCTGTGACTTCGCGGTAAAGATCGAGACGGCGCGACGCCACACCCGTTTCCGGATCGCGCACATGGCAATGGACAATGGCAGCCCCGGCTTTTGCAGCCGCAATCGCGCTCTCGGCGATCTGTTTCGGGCTCCGCGGTACATGCGGGCTACGGTCTTGGGTTCCACCAGATCCGGTCACGGCACAGGTGATGAATACGTCGCGATTCATTTGAAGTGGCATAGGCATCTCCTTTCGAGTTGCGCTGAGCATGCCGTATCCTGCAGTGTGCGTTTTGCAATAAGCGATGTGAATTTGATGAAAAGCGCCGACCCGAAGCGAATTTCGAAATCAGGCCCGCTCGATACGGCAGTCCTCGTTCTCGACGACACGAACATGCTGGCGCTGGCCGCCGCTGTGGACCCGATGCGCGCGGCCAATCGCAGGGCAGGGCGGATCCTGTTTCGCTGGCGCTTCGCAACTGCGAGCGGCAAACCTGCGAGGCTCACCGCGGGGCTCGACGTGCCGGGACCAGCGCTGGCGACATTCGAGAAAGTCGATCTGGTTCTTGTCTGCGCCAGCTTCCGGACGTCCATCCAGGCCACACATGCCCTTGGTGCCACACTGCGCCGCCTCGCCTCCAAGGGAGCGATTATTGCGGGGATTGATGGCGGGCCATGGGTGCTTGCGCGCGCCGGTCTGCTCGATGGTCAGTCGGCGACCGTTCACTGGGAGGATCTGGAAGACTTCTCCACGCGGCACGAAAAAATCGACGTCCGACCGGACCGCGTTGTGGTCTCCGGACCATTTCTTACGGCTGCAGGCGCGGCTCCGGCCCTCGAAATGATGCTCGGACTGGTGGAGGAGCTTTACGGCGGCGCGCTGGCGCGGGATGTCGGTAACGCATTCCTCTACGATCCGCCACCCGCGCAACCGCAAAGCCGCCGAGCTACGGCAGAAATCGCGCGCCGGGATCCGATCGTCGCTCGGGCTCTCCAGCTTATGGAAGCGACGATGGGGGAACCTTTGCCAGTGCGAGACATAGCCCGAAAGGTGGGATTGTCGACTCGGCGGCTTGAAGTCAGGTTTCAGGCGGCAATCCGACAATCGCCAGCGAA
>RFUP01000455.1 GCA_009922885.1 Paracoccaceae bacterium | reverse complement strand
GCCATCCGGGAGCTGGCAAGGTTGGCGATCTGCAACAGTGCATTGTCGCCGCCCCCAAGGTGCGTGACATCACTGCGCGCCGCGAAGGCGGTCACATCCGCCACCAGGGCCTGCAGCCAAGCGGCGCGATCCTTGCGCGAGACCGCCTCCGGCGTGACGCCGAAATAGCCGTAGAGAAGCGCGTCATTGAAACGGAGAGAGATTGGCAGGACATCAAAGAAGGCTGAGACATCGTCCATGGCGTCGCGCCAAGTTTCCACATTCGGATAACCGATCTCTGCGACAGGCTGCACAAGCTGACGCAGCGGCGCAGCGGCCTGATCAGGCCCCATCAGCCCCTCGATCTCTTCCAAGGACTGCATCGTGAGGGCGTGCAACCACTGGGCATAGTCCCAATCATGACCAGTCAGCAGGAGTTCTGCACATGCGTCGCGGCGCTCAGCGGCATTGGGTGCGTCATTCATCCTAATTTCCTTTCAGCGGTGCAGACGGCGAACATCGCCACGCACATTCATCATGTTGCGAACATCGGAGGGGCTCACCGGAGCGATCACGAACCCGGCTTCGAACTGAAGGCGGCAGTGCTTGCGTCCCTTATCGATGCTGAGCAGTGCGAAGCCTTCGCGTTCGCACATGCGCTTGTAGTCCCTCATCAGCCGCGCAGTCATATTCGTTACTCCGTTAATCACCTTGTAACGAATACAAACCACATCTGATACACTTGCGTCAATAGGTATTTTAGATAAATCGTTATATCACAATTCTCGATAATAAAATTTCGTAGCTATCGCTTTGCAAAAGCAGCCAAAATTCCGGAGAGATGGTTCGCGCTTCGATGACCTTCCGAGGAAACGGCGTCGCTATCATGCACAGCTCAATGTTGCACGAGGATTTGGAGCCACTACTTTACAGAGAGTTAGCTGGTGGGGTTTCTGTCCGAAACGCTCCTCCGCTACCAAATCACCGAAAAGGCCCGCGCTTGTCGCGGGCCTTTTCGTTTTCTGGGGTTCGCTTCTGGACAATAGAAAAGGGCGGCCAAACTGGCCGCCCTTTCTTGTTTTGTGGCGTAGCGATCAGAAGTTCAGAGACAGATCGCGGTGACCGGCGTTGCAGGCCGCAATGTAGAGCGCTTGCGACTCGGTCAGCTGCGGCAGAGCCCGCGCACCCAATGTGGGCAGGATCGCATCCACGTAGGCTTGCAAGCCCGGTTTCAACGATGCTTCAGCCTTGGCGCGCCATTCCTTCTGCGCGGCCAATTCTGCAACGGCCTCATCATAGTTGGCGAGAGCCTTTGCGCGGTCATCCGGGGTCTTCTCCAGTACGCGCTTTGCATCGTTTAGACCTTTGCGAACATCGCCCGCACCTTCGATTTCGCGGACACGCTTTGCGAGGTCATCCAGAACCGCTGCGGTTTCTGCAGCATCGCCAGTTTCAATGGCACCGCGAATTGCGGCGATCTCGGTTTCCATCGCGAGAAGAGCCGGCGTTCCATTCAGCACCGCAAGCACTGCCGCAGCATCTTCGTAAGCCGAGTCTGCGCTGCGGCGATGTGTATTGCGCGCCGCGTCTTCTGCTTTGGTGAGCTTCTCGAAGGTCTTGTGGACCTCATCCCAATCCGCGGGAATGCCTTTCTTCATTTCCGCGATTTGGCCAAGGAGGCCCGCCTGCTCTGTTTCCATTGCGGAGCGACGTGCGTTCGACTCTTCGTCGGTTCCACGGACACGGCCGATCTCCACCCCCAACTCATCTGCATGCTTCTGCAGGCGGTTGGCTTGCTTCTGAATGGCGCGCACACCTTTCAGGATTGGCCGATAAGCGACAGCCGCATCCGCAACTGCCTTCTCGGCAGCATGGATTTCGGGGATGACGCCAAGTGACTTCTCAGCCTGGTCCAGGGCCTTTTTCAGGTCGCCCTGAAGGTCCTTGGGCAATGCCGACGTGTCGAGAGCGCGGGCCGAAGCAATTGCTCCCGGAACATTGCCAATCCCGTTGTCCAATTGCTCGAAGACCTGACTATCGACGCAATACTGGAGCTTCGGGT
>RFUP01000454.1 GCA_009922885.1 Paracoccaceae bacterium | reverse complement strand
GGGCATAATCGAGCGCGGCTTCCTCGCGGCCCTCCTTGAGGCGGGCGAGCATGACTTGCACCGTATCGGTGGTGTCGCGATCCGTGGAGGGGGGGAGGCCCGGAACGGGTTTGAGGGAAAGAGCCATGGCGCGCGCTCCGGATGGGCTTCGTTCCGCTTTAGTTGCGCATGGATTTGAGGGCGGGCAAGGGGAGTGGCTTTGGCGGAGGGCTCATTTTTCATGGGCTGAAATGGGCGTTCGGGAAAGCTGAAAACCCTGTGTGGCTTGACTCACCCGCCCCGCGCGCGTAAGAGGCCGCCAATTCCGGAAGTGAGACAGCTTCCGGTCCCCGGGGTGCCCGGGGATCGCCCTCCGTCAGCGCGTTGCGCCCACGGGGGCGTTTGTCGTTTGAGCAATCGGTCCCCATATGGGCCGGAACGGTAACCGCGGAAAGGAACGCGCGCGATGTTCGAGAACCTGTCAGAACGCCTTGGAAGCGTCTTCGACCGGCTGACCAAGCAGGGCGCGTTGAGCGAAGACGATGTGCGGGCTGCGCTGCGGGAAGTGCGTGTGGCGCTTCTGGAAGCCGACGTTTCGCTGCCTGTTGCGCGCGATTTCATCAAGTCTGTCGAGAAAAAAGCCACGGGCGCTGCGGTTACCAAGTCGGTGACGCCGGGCCAGCAGGTTGTGAAGATCGTTCACGACGAGCTGGTGGGCGTGCTGACGGGCGAGACCGATCCGGGCAAGTTGAAGATCGACAATCCGCCTGCGCCGATCCTGATGGTGGGTTTGCAGGGGTCGGGTAAGACGACGACCACGGCAAAGCTCGCCAAGCGCTTGAAGGAGCGCGAGGGCAAGAAGGTTCTGATGGCGTCTTTGGACGTCAACCGTCCGGCGGCGATGGAGCAGCTGGCGATTCTCGGGGCGCAGATCGGGGTGGATACGCTGCCGATCGTGAAGGGCGAAGACCCTGTGGCGATTGCCAAGCGCGCGAAGACGCAGGCGGCGCTCGGTGGCTATGACGTCTATATGCTCGACACCGCGGGCCGTTTGCATATCGACGAGGAGTTGATCGCGCAGGCAGCGGCGGTGCGCGATGTGGCGAACCCGCGGGAAACGCTGTTGGTGGTCGATGGCCTGACGGGCCAAGACGCGGTGAACGTGGCGACCGAGTTTGACGCGAAGATCGGTGTGACGGGCGTGGTGCTGACCCGTATGGACGGCGATGGCCGTGGTGGTGCGGCGCTGTCGATGCGTGCAGTCACCGGCAAGCCGATCCGGTTCGTGGGCTTGGGCGAGAAGATGGACGCGATCGAGGTGTTCGAACCCTCGCGCGTGGCGGGCCGTATCCTTGGCATGGGCGACATCGTGGCGCTCGTGGAGAAGGCGCAACAGACGCTGGAGGCCGAGCAGGCCGAGCGGATGATGAAGCGCTTCCAGAAGGGTCAGTTCAACATGAACGACCTGAAGATGCAGCTTGAGCAGATGCTCAAGATGGGCGGCATGGAGAGCATGATGGGCATGATGCCCGGCATGGGCAAAATGGCGGCTCAGGTGAAAGAATCAGGTTTCGATGACAGCGTGCTGCGCCGCCAGATCGCGCTGATCAACTCGATGACCAAGAAAGAGCGCGCCAACCCCGACTTGCTGCAAGCCTCGCGGAAGAAGCGGATCGCGCAGGGTGCCGGGCTTGATGTGGCCGAGTTGAACCGCCTTCTGAAGATGCAGCGCCAGATGGCCGATATGATGAAGAAGATCGGCAAGATGGGCAAAGGCGGCATGCTCAAGCAGGCGATGAAGAGCATGATGGGCAAGGGTGGCATGCCCGATATGAACGATCCGGCAGCGCTGGAAGAAGCCGCAAAGCAGTTGCAGGGCAAGATGCCCGGCGGCTTGGGCGGGCTTGGCGGCATGGGCGGATTGGGTGGCCTTGGCGGCATGAAGCTGCCGGGTGGCCTTTCGGGCTTGGGCAAGAAGAAATGATCCAAACCGCTCGCCGTGCAGCAGTGATGGAACGCGCGCCTGTTCAGGCGTGTGCCCGTGCTGCGCTGTGGGCCAAGGGGGAGGCGCACGCATGACGTTGACGAAC
>RFUP01000453.1 GCA_009922885.1 Paracoccaceae bacterium | reverse complement strand
GTGTTCTACACCACGGGGTTTCTCACCCGCTTCTGGGAAAGCCCCGCGCGCCCGTGGTTCATCGTGGTGCCCGCCAAGGGCGATCCCGTGGCGGTGATCCCCTCCATCGGCGCAGACCTGATGCAGAAAACATGGATCCGCACCATCCGCACATGGGACGCGCCCGACCCGAGGGATGACGGGATCACCCTTCTCACCGAAACCCTTGCGGGCCTCGTTTCGCCCGGCGGCAAAATCGGCCTCCCCATGGGGCTCGAAACCCAACTCCGTATGCCGCTCGGCGATTACCAAACCCTCACAACCCGCCTCAGCAGCCGCGCCTTCGTCGATGCCACCGCCTGCGTCCACCGCGTCCGCGAAATCAAATCCGCCGCCGAAATCGAAAAAATCCGCACCATTTGCGCCATCGCAGGCAGGGCCTATGCCCGCGTGCCCGAGTTTGCCCGCAAAGGCCGCACCCATGCCGAGGTGTTCCGCGATTTCCAGATCGCGCTTCTGGCGGAAGGGGCCGATTGGGTCAGCTACGTCGCAGGTGGCGCCGATCAGGATGGCTATGGCGACGTGATCTCCCCCGCCGCCGACCAGCCCTTGCAACAAGGCGATATTCTGATGCTCGACACGGGCGCGGTGAAAGACGGCTATTTCTGCGACTACGACCGGAACTACTCCGTCGGCCCCGCGTCCTCCGTAGCCTGCCACGCCCAAGAAGCACTCTGGCAAGCCACCGAAAGCACAATCGCCACCCTCCGCCCCGGCATGCTTGCGTCAGACGTCCACCGCCTCCTCACCGAAGGCCTCGCCCGCCACGGTGCCACGGCCTCGGGTGGCCGCCTCGGGCACGGCTTGGGCATCACCCTCACCGAATGGCCCTCCTTTACGCCGCTCGACACAACCCCCCTCCGCGCCGGCATGGTCCTCACCCTCGAACCCGGCTGCTACACCCGCGATGGCCGCATCCTCGTGCATGAGGAAAACATCCTCCTCCATGAAGACCGCGTCGAACTCCTCTCGCCGCGCGCCCCCCAACACCTTCCGGAACTCGACGCATGAGCGCTTTTCCCTACACCCTCGAAACCAGCCCCATCCCTCGCCTCGGCCTTGTGGTGCTGCAAGTCGATGAAACCATCGAAGAGGATTTCCGCCGCATCTTCCCGCCGGAAATCGCCCGCCTCCACATTGCCCGCATCCCTTCCGGGGCCGAACTGAACCCCGATACGATTGCCGAGATGGAAGGCGCGCTCCCCGCTGCCGCGAGCCTCTTGCCCGGTTTTGAGCCCTTGGATTCCGTGGGTTACGCCTGCACCTCCGGCACCACCCTCATCGGCGCGGATCGTGTGCACAGCCTCATCGCCAAAGCCGTGCCTACGAAATCCGCCACCAACCCGCTCACCGCCACTCTCGCCGCCTGTGAACACCTCGGTCTCAAGCGTCTGGGCATCGTCTCGCCCTATATCGCCTCGGTCGCCACCCCGATCCGCAACGCCTTCACCGCCGCGGGCCTCACCGTGCCGGAAACCCTTTCCTTCGGTGAAGAGGTCGAAGCCCGCGTTGCCCGCATCGCGCCTGCCTCCATCGCGGAAGCCGCCCGCACCTTGGCCCGCAGCGCCGAGCTTGACGGGATATTCCTCTCCTGCACCAACCTCCGCACCCTCGACATCCTCGCACCCCTGAAGCGCGAACTCGGCCTGCCGATCCTCAGCTCCAACCAAGCCCTCGCCTGGCACATGGCCCGCCTCTCCGGCATCGAAATCGCCCCGATCCTCTAACGCAATCGGGTAGGCCTTGAGTGACTGAAAGGGATGCTTGCTCCAAAGCGCGTGTTCGGCCATCACTGGCGCGTTCAAAGTTTCCGGTCGCCTCGGAGGAGAGGCCGCCAAATCGATAAGATAGACAGGGAAGACAATGCAAAAGACTGTTGTGAACAGCTGGAACGAGTGGGATCCGCTCAAACATGTCATCGTGGGGCGCGCGGATAACTGCCATATCCCCCCCGAGGAACCCGCGCTCGACGCCAAAGTTCCGGAAGACAGCGACATGCGCGGCCAATGGGGCCGCCGTCCGCAGGAAACC
>RFUP01000452.1 GCA_009922885.1 Paracoccaceae bacterium | reverse complement strand
ACGGGCGAACGAAAACCCGTGCGGGCGACGCTGCAATTCTCTGCCTTGCAGGGCGAGACAGAAGCGATGCTTGTTCTGATCAGCCCGCGCGAGTTGGCGGGACGGATGTCGCAGAATTCAACGGTGAAGTCGGCGGCGAAATCGGCGATCGGCATGGCGGAGATGCTAGCGCATGAGATCAAGAACCCGTTGGCGGGGATCACGGGGGCGGCGCAGCTCCTAAGCATGAGTCTTGCTCCCGAAGACCTTGAATTGACGGACTTAATTGTCGAGGAATGCCGACGGATTGTGAAGCTTCTGGAGCAGGTCGAGCAATTCGGGAACCTGTCTCCGCCGGATCTGAAGGATGTGAATATTCACGACGTGCTGGACCGGGCGCGGCGCTCTGCCTTGCTTGGTTTTGGCGCGCATATGAAGATCAATGAGGATTATGACCCATCGCTGCCGCTGGCTCTGGGTGATCCTGACCAGCTTTTGCAGGTGGTGTTGAACTTGATCAAGAATGCCTCCGAGGCGGCAGACCCAAAGGGCGGCACGATTACATTGCATACGTTCTACGATCATTCGTTCCGCCTCAGGCGCTCGGATGGCACGGGGCAATCCCTGCCGCTGCAAATCGAGATTTCGGATGACGGGCCGGGCATTCCGCCTGCGATTGCCGATGATATTTTCGAACCCTTCGTTTCAGGGCGCGAGAATGGCACGGGTCTGGGCCTCGCGCTGACGGCGAAGATCATTTCCGATCATGGCGGATGGGTAGGCGTGAATTCCGTGCCCGGGCGCACGGTTTTCCGTATCTCGCTTCCGATGAAACCCCGCGCGAATAGACGTCAAAGAAAGGAAGGCCTCTGATGGATGGAACGGTTCTTGTTGCTGATGATGACCGCACGATCCGTACAGTTCTGACGCAAGCGTTGACGCGAGCCGGGTGCAAGGTGCACGCAACCTCTTCCTTGACCACGCTGATGCGGTGGGTCGCGGAGGGCAAAGGCGATGTGGTGATTTCGGACGTCATGATGCCGGATGGCAACGGGCTGGAGATGCTGCCGAAGATCCATCAGGATCGCCCCGGCCTGCCCGTGATCGTGATTTCGGCGCAGAATACGATCATGACGGCCATTCAGGCGAATGAGGCGGAAGCCTACGATTACTTGCCGAAGCCCTTCGATTTGCCGGATTTGATGAAGCGGACCGCGCGGGCCTTGGATAGCCGGAAAACGCGTGCGCCTTCGAAGCCGGTATCGGATGATCTGGAACGGCCGGATGAATTGCCGCTCGTGGGGCGGACGGCCTCGATGCAGGCGCTTTATAGGCTGGTGGCGCGGGTGATGAACACCGATTTACCGGTGCTGATTTCCGGTGAAAGCGGAACGGGTAAGTCTTTGATTGCAAAAGCGATCCATGATTTTTCGGATCGGCGCACGCTGCCGTTTGTGACGGTGACGGGTTCGGACCTTTTGGACCTCGAAGGACCGGCGCGCGTTTTGGCGCGGGTGAAGGGCGGGACGTTGCTGATCGACGAGATCGGTGATGTGTCGCTGGAAGTACAGGCGCGGATCGTGCGGATGATGGATAGCCCCGGCGATTATGTGCCGCGGTTCATGGCGACGTCGCAAAGTGATCTGGCGGCGGGGCTGGAGCGAGGATCGATCCGGCCTGACCTCTTCTATCGCCTTTCCGGGGCTGTTCTGGCGGTGCCGAGCCTCCGCGAGCGCGTGGATGATATCGTGCTGCTGTCCGACCACTTCCTGCAACGGGCGGAGCGCGAGGGCGGGGCGCGGCGTCGGTTCTCGAAGGAAGCGGTGGAAATGATGCGGGTTTACAGCTGGCCGGGCAACGTACGGCAGTTGGAAAACGCAATCCGGCGCTTGGTGCTGACGAGCCGAGCCGACGAAATCACACGGGCGGAAGTTGAGGCGGTTCTGGGTAACCAGCCGCAGATGGAACCCGTGATGACTGTGGGGTCTGAGAGCGATAAGCTCTCGGCCTCCGTGATGCGCCATTTGCGGCGCTACTTCGATTTGCACGGGAATGTCTTGCCGCCAGCGGGGTTACATGCGCGTATTTTGC
>RFUP01000451.1 GCA_009922885.1 Paracoccaceae bacterium | reverse complement strand
TCGCGGTAATGGGCGATGAGCGTTTTCGCGGCGTCTTCCGGCACCCAGCCCTTCGCCGCCAAACACTGCAAGCCTTCCACCGTGCCCCGAACCCGTAATTCCGGATCGCGCCCGCCGGCGATCAACTGGCGGGTCTGGGTGAAGAACTCGATCTCGCGGATACCGCCGCGCCCGAGCTTCATATTATGGCCGGGTAAGCTCAAGGCCCCGCCCAAGCCCTTATGCTCGCGGATGCGCAGGCGCATGTCATGGGCATCCTGAATGGCCGCGAAATCCAAGTGCTTCCGCCAGACGAAGGGCCGCATCATCGACTGAAACGCTTCCCCGGCCTTCAAATCGCCGACAGCGGGTCGAGCCTTGATCCACGCCGCGCGCTCCCATGTGCGCCCGAGGCTCTCGTAATAGCGCTCCGCAGCCTCCATCGCGAGACAAACAGGCGTCACCGAGGGATCGGGCCGGAGCCTGAGATCGGTGCGGAACACATAGCCATCGCCCGTCAGATCGTTCAGCGAGGCCGCCATCTTGCGGGTGGCCCGCACGAAAGAGGTGCGCGCCTCCATATAGTCGGAGGGATCGTATCGGCTTTCGTCAAAGAGGCAGATGAGATCGATATCGGAGGAATAGTTCAGCTCGTAGGCACCCTGCTTGCCCATGGCGAAAGCCACCATACCGCCTGCCGTTTCCAGATCCGCCTCGGTGGCCCCCGGCAGTTTCCCGCGCCGGATTTCCGCCCCCAAAGCCGCCCTGAGTGCAATTCCCGTGGCGTGATCGGCAAAACGGGTAAGCGCGCCTGTCACCTCTTCCAGCGCCCAAACACCCGCGATGTCAGCCAGCGCGATCAGAAGAGCCAAGCGGCGCTTGGCGCGGCGCAATTCCACGTCCACCTGATCGGAAGCGACCGCCGCGATCCGCGCCATTTCCGCCGCATAGGCCGCTTCCGGATCATGCATCGCTTCCGCGATCCACGCGGTTTCCTTTTCCATCAGCGTTTTCAGGTAAGGGCTGCAGCCGCCCGTGCCTTCGATCACGCCGCGCAGTTCCGGCGCAAGATCAGGGAAGAGCGCCAGCGCTTCTGCCCCTCTCTCGGCATCAAAAGGGCGCGGATGGCGGGTGGTGCGGGCGGCAAAACTCATCACAGGCTCTGGTTCTTTCCGGATTTGCTTGGCATCAAGAAAGCACAAGCCAAAGGGGGCCGCCATGAGCAAATCCATGAAACGTGTCGAGGAAGCGCTGAAAGCGGCAGGGCTTGCGGTTGAGATCAAAGCACTTGGCGATGCCCGCACCGCGCAGATGGCCGCCGATGTGGCGGGCTGCCATCTGGACCAGATCGCCAAGTCGATCATCTTTCGCGGCGAAGCATCGGGCGAAGCTATCCTCTTTCTCACCGCAGGCGGCAACCGCGTGGACGACGCGAAAGCGAGCGCCGTGGCGGGCGAAGCGCTGGGCAAGGCCGATGCGGCCCTCATCCGCGCGCAAACCGGATTTGCCATCGGTGGCGTGGCACCCGTGGGCCATTTGAACCCGATCCGCGCTTTCCTCGATCCAAGGCTTCTGGAGTTCCCGACAATCTGGGCTGCGGCTGGCACACCACATCACATCTTCGAAATGCCCTCTGCCGAGCTTCCCCGCATTACAGGCGCAAAACAGGCCAATTTCACCGCCTGAGCCGCTTTTCGAGAAAATGTAAAAAACTTTAACATCACCTCTTGTGTGCGCCGAAAATCTCCCCATCTTCGGTAATGTGAAAGGCATTCACATTGAACCGGACCCGGGCAACCTTCCGCCAACCGGGCCACAGAAAGGAGTTAACGATGTCCCTCGCTTATACCAATGCCCCGTCCGAAACCGCCCCGATGGGCTGGCTGCGCCGCACGGAGGCCTGGCTCGACAGCAAGGGCCGCAAAGCCTGGATTGCCGCAATGGTGCTTGGCTTCGTGTTCTTCTGGCCCGTCGGCCTTGCCCTTGTCGCCTATATCACTATGACCAACCGTTGGAGCCATTCCATGTTCCCTGCTTGCCGTTCCCACTCCCGCAGCCACAGCATGCGTCACCACGCATGGGAGGCGTCCCGCCCCTCGGGCAACACCGCGTTCGACGCC
>RFUP01000046.1 GCA_009922885.1 Paracoccaceae bacterium | reverse complement strand
CGCCTGCGTCTCCGATTTCCCGACCCGCCACGGCAGATCGAACCGCCGCAAATCTCCTGCGAAATAGGCGGCGAACTGCGCCTCGGCCGCCAGAAGCAAAGTGCTTTCCCCATCCGCGCCGCCCCGCCAATCCACGGACACAAGCGCGCCCTCCGCTTCGGAAAGCGTCAATGGGCCAAACGGGCTGGGAATGCTGCGCGCGATCATAGCGGCACCCTAGCCCGAAACGGAAAACCACGGCCAGCCTTTCATATTGGCGTAAATATCCCGGGGGGAGGCGAAGCCGGGGGGCAGAGCCCCCCTCCGCCGTTGCCTTTTCCACGCGACTGAGGCAAGGGAAGCACAATAACGCAGGGAAGAGATCATGACTCGCATCGACGCCAAATTCGCCGCCCTCCGCGCAGAGGGAAAAAAAGCCTTCGTCGCTTACATGATGGCGGGCGATCCCGATGTGGAAACCTCCCTTGCCGTGATGAAAGGGATGCCTGCCGCCGGGGTGGACGTGATCGAGTTGGGGATGCCCTTCACCGATCCGATGGCCGATGGCCCGACGATCCAGCTTGCAGGCCAGCGCGCGCTCGAAGGTGGGCAGACCCTGCAGAAGACTCTCGAAATGGTGGTCGAGTTCCGCAAGTCCGATGCCACCACCCCCATCGTGCTGATGGGCTATTACAACCCGATCTATTCGCGCGGCGTTGATAAATTCCTCGCGGATGCGAAAGCAGCAGGCATTGACGGGCTGATCGTCGTCGATCTGCCGCCCGAAGAGGATGACGAGCTGTGCATTCCCGCGCAGGCGGCGGGTCTCAACTTCATTCGTCTCGCCACGCCCACGACCGACAGCAAGCGCCTGCCGAAGGTGCTCGAGAACACGTCGGGCTTCGTCTATTACGTCTCGATCACCGGGATCACCGGGGCGGCTGCGGCGGAAGCGGCGGCTGTGGCGCCGGAAGTGGCGCGCATCAAGGCCTCGACCGATCTTCCCGTGATCGTGGGCTTCGGCATCCGCACGCCGGAAACCGCGCAGGATATCGCTTCCATCGCGGATGGCTGCGTGGTTGGTTCCGCCATCGTCAGCGAGATCGCCGACGGAAAATCCGTGGACGAGGTGCTGGCTTTCGTGAAAGGCTTGGCCGAGGGCGCGCATCGCGCCTGAGGAGAGACGCGCTGATGGAAAACTGGGACGAGGTTCGCACGGCGTTTCAGGTGGCGCGCCTCGGCACGGTTTCCGGCGCAGCGGATGTTCTGGGCGTGCACCACGCCACGGTGATCCGCCATATCGACTCCTTGGAGCAGCGCTTGGGCGTGAAGCTCTTCCAGCGCCACGCGCGCGGCTATACCGCCACGGAAGCCGGGCGCGATCTGTTGCGGGTGGCGCAAACCACCGACGACCAGCTTTCCCAGCTTGCCAGCCGCCTGAAAGGCCAAGGCGATGCGGTGGCCGGGGAATTGGTGGTGACCTCGATTTCCGGGCTTACTCCTATCCTCATGCCAGTGCTGGATGCCTTCAGCGCCGCCCATCCCGAGGTGGTCTTGCGCTATCTCACGGGCGAGCGGCTCTTTCGGTTGGAATATGGCGAGGCGCATGTGGCGATCCGGGCGGGGGCCGCACCGGACCAGCCCGATAACGTAGCGCAACCCTTCTTCAAGCTGCGTTCGGGGCTCTATTGCACCAAGGCCTATGCCGAAAGGTTCGGCCTGCCGGGCGGTTTGCACGATCTCGCGGGCCATCGCTTCATTGGCGAGGACGAGGAAACCGCGCGCGCACCGTTCTATCGCTGGCTCTGGAACACTGTGCCGCGCGAGGCCATCGTGTTCCGCACAGGCGATGTCCACGCGGCGCGGGCGGCGTTGCTGGAAGGCCTCGGCATCGGTTTCCTGCCACATTGCACGGCGGGGGATCACCCCGATCTTCTTGAAATCAGCCCGCCTTTGCCGGAGTGGGACGCGCAACTCTGGCTCGTGACCCATGTCGATCTGCACCGCACGACGAAGGTTCAGGCCTTCCTCAAGGCGATGAAAGCGGCTGCGGCGGCTTGGGAATAAGCGCTTATTCGGGCAGGCTTTTCGCGCCGCCCTCAAGTTCCTGTTCGAGGAACTTCTCGAACGCATCGAAATCGAGCGCTTCCATCTGGCCGAAGCCTTTCATCCAGGCTGAGGCATCGCGGAGCGCATCGGGCTCAAGTTTGCACCATTTCACACGGCCGCGCTTTTCCTGACTGATAAGACCTGCATCGGCCAAGATCGCGAGATGTTTGGAAATGGCGGCGAGGCTCATCGAAAAGGGGTCGGCCACGTCTGTGACGGCCATATCGTCTTCGAGAAGCATCGACAGGATGGCACGGCGGGTGGGATCGGCGAGGGCGGAAAAAACCGCATCGAGGCGCGCACTCATGGATCGCCCCCCGTCAGCATGAAATCCGCAATGAAACCCGCCAGCCCCGGAGCAAGCGGCAGCGCCGGATCGAGATAAGTTTGCAAGCCCGCCGCGCGCGAGGGATCGGCGGCTTCTTTCAGGGCATGGGTCATGCGCGGGATAAAGGCCAGGACGCCCTGGGGCAGGGCTTGGGTTAACCGTTCGGCGTCGAGCGCAGTGATCTGGACGTCCCACTCGCCCTGCACCACAAGGGCAGGCAGGTCGATGCTGGAGGCGAGGGCGAGCGGATTCTGGGCGAAAAGATCGATCAGATAATCCTGCACCGCCGGATGGAAGAGGCCGCGCAGAGGCTCGGGGATTTCCTTCAGCTTGATATGCTCGCCTTTGGTAATGCGATCGATCAGCGAACCTGTCGCGCCCAATAAGGCGAAATTCGCCTCATTGGCGGAAATCTGGGTGCGCAAGACTTCACCCGGCGGGCGGCCAGGTGTGGCCAGCAAAACAAGCCCGCAAACGGCACCCAGATCTGGTGCTGCGCGCAAGGCGATCAGCCCACCTTCGCTATGGCCGACGATCCAGATGCAGGGCGCGCCACTGCGCTCGCGCAGCTCTCCCGCCAGAACAGCGGCATCGGCGGCGTAGGCATCCAAGGTGACCGCGTTGGCATCGCCACCACTCTGGCCGATGCCGCGCTTGTCGGCGCGCAAGCTGGCGATGCCTTTGGCTGACAAGGCGTCTGCGAGCAGCGCATAACTGTTTGGGGCCAGCGCACCGGGAGCGTTGCCGTTGCGGTCGGTCGGGCCGGAGCCGGGCAGGATGAGGGCCGCGGCTTTCACCGCCTCCGGCTGCACAAGCGTGGCCGCCAGTGGGCCTGCGGGGCCCGACAGCAAAAGCTCCTCCGCTTCCAGAGAAAACGGAAGCAGAAGGGTGAGCAGGAGCGGCAGGGAAAAAGTCGTGCGGAAGGCCATGGCCCAGCTTTGCAGGCGAGGTCGGGAAAACTCAACCGGAAAGTTGAACATCGCAAACGGGCCCCGTTGGCGCAAACATCTGAGAAGTGCGCCACACCCATCGCATTTCTCTTTCATAAATATCCAATCTTTACAGGTGGTTGTGTCAAGTGCCGCAGTCTGTGTTGAGCGCTTGACTCTAAGGCTCGCGCCCCTTACCACCCGCCTCAACCCTAACCCGAGGTCTGGGTCTCATGAACGAGCCAATGGACAAGCAGCAGATCGAAGCGCTCGAAGCGCGCATCGCGGCGGTCAAGGCGACGCAGGGACCGAAACCGAGGGGCGACGAACACTACTCGGGCGCCAATATGGCGTGGCGGATGGTGACGGAGCTGGTGGCCGGTCTGGGGATCGGTTTCGGCATCGGATACGGGCTGGATGTGGTTCTTGGAACCCTGCCCTGGTTGATGGTGCTGTTTACGTTATTCGGCCTCGCGGCCGGTGTGCAGACGATGCTGCGGACGGCGCGCGAGATGGAAGAGAAAAAAGCGGACACCCGCGAAAGCGGGGAAGAGACGAGAGGTCAAGATGGCGACTGAAGCGCACGGCGGTGAAGAAGGCGGCCTGGTGTTCCACCCGATGGACCAGTTCATTGTGAAGCCCCTGTTCGGTGGCGACACGATCGAATGGTACACGATTACGAACGCGACCCTGTGGATGGCAATCGCGGTTCTCGCGATCATCGGCCTGATGGTGCTGGGCACCTCGCGCCGCGCCACGATCCCGACGCGCATGCAGTCGATCGCGGAATTGGCCTACGGCTTCGTTTACAAGATGGTTGAAGACGTCACCGGCAAAGACGGTGTGAAGTTCTTCCCCTACGTGATGACACTCTTCATGTTCATCGTGATGGCGAACTTCCTCGGCCTCCTGCCGATGTCCTTCACCACCACTTCGCACTTCGCTGTGACCGTGGTTCTGGCGCTTTTGGTGTTCCTGACCGTGACCATCTACGGTATCGCGAAGCACGGCACCCACTTCCTCGGCCTCTTCTGGGTTTCCTCGGCACCGCTGCCGCTGCGCCCGGTTCTGGCGATCATCGAACTGATTTCTTACTTCGTGCGCCCCGTTAGCCACTCCATTCGTCTTGCTGGCAACGTGATGGCAGGCCACGCCGTGATCAAGGTGTTCGCAGGCTTCGCCGCGATTGCCACGATCTCGCCGGTCTCCGTGGTGGCAATCACCGCGATGTACGGCCTCGAAGTGCTGGTGGCCTTCATCCAGGCCTACGTGTTCACGATCCTGACCTGCGTTTACCTCAAGGACGCGCTGCATCCGGGTCACTAATGGCAGTGGCGGGAGTGATCCCGCCCCTCCGCTCGCTCATCTAGAATTCCAACTTCCAATCGTAAGGAGATACACCCATGGAAGGTCAACTCGCACATATCGGCGCCGGTCTCGCAGCAATCGGTTCGGGCGCTGCTGCTATCGGTGTGGGCAACGTGGCAGGCAACTTCCTCGCCGGCGCACTGCGTAACCCCTCGGCTGCTGCTTCGCAGACCGCCGCTGCTGCTGATGTTCGCCGTCTAATCCAGCGGAATACGATCCTTACGCGCGGGTGGGCCGATTGAGCGGCCCGCCCGTTGTTACCGGAAAGTTCCCAGGAGGACGCTATGGCGACCGAAACGCACGCCGCCGCCGGAACCGCCGCTGACGCCGCACATGGCGCAGCCTCGGCACCGGGCATGCCGCAGCTCGATTTCTCGACCTGGGGCAACCAGATTTTCTGGCTCATGGTCACGCTTGTCGTGATCTATTTCGTCCTGTCGCGTATCGCCCTGCCGCGCATCGGCGCGGTGTTGGCCGACCGCCAGGGGACCATTATGAAAGATATCGCCGCAGCTGAGGAGCTGAAGGCCAAAGCCTTTGATGCCGAAAAGGCATATGAGAAAGCTCTGGCGGATGCCCGCAGCGAGGCAAACCGTATCGCCAACGAAACGCGCGCCGCGATCCAAGCCGATCTCGATGCAGCGATTGCCAAGGCAGATGCGGAAATCGGCGCGAAAGCGGCGGAAGGCGAGAAGGCCATCGCGGCCATCCGCGCCAATGCTGTGGAAAGCGTCTCGGTTGTGGCCAAGGATGCCGCAGATGCTATCGTCGCTGCTATGGGCGGCAAGGCTGATGCGAAAGCCATCGAGGCTGCTGTGACTGCACGGATGAAAGGGTAAGACCATGCGCATGTTTGGAACCACCCTCGCGATTGCTGCTCTGGGCGCCACTCCGGCACTTGCAGCATCGGGCCCGTTCATCTCGTTGAAGAACACCAACTTCATCGTGTTGCTGGCCTTCCTGCTGTTCGTCGCTGTTCTGTTCTACTTCAAGGTTCCGGCGATGCTTGCCGGGATGCTCGACAAGCGTGCCGAAGGCATCAAGTCGGAACTGGACGAAGCACGCGCCCTGCGTGAAGAAGCCCAGTCGCTGCTGGCCTCTTACGAGCGCAAGCAGAAGGACGTGCAAGAGCAGGCTGACCGCATCGTGGCTCAGGCCAAGGCGGAAGCTTCGGCAGCTGCGGAAGTGGCCAAGGCAGAGCTCAAGAAGTCGATCGCCCGCCGCCTTCAGGCAGCAGAGGAGCAGATCGCTTCGGCTGAAGCTTCGGCTGTGCGCCAAGTGCGTGACACCGCTGTGGGTGTGGCTGTTGCCGCTGCCCGTGACGTGATCGCAGGCCAGATGACCGCAACGGACGGCAACAAGTTGATCGACGAAGCGATTGCGGAAGTCGACGCCAAGCTGCACTAAGCAACGCTTGGAAGAAAAGAAAAAGGCACGCGCCCGGCGCGTGCCTTTTTGTTTGTGCGGTACGCTTAGCGCGAGGTTTCGTGTTCGTAGCGCTGGCGGGCAATGTCTTCGTTGCGGTCGGCGCGCTGCTGGTCGCGAAGCGCGCCTTCGACGTAATCGAGATGGCTTTCAACGGCCCGGCGGGCGGCTTCGGGATCGCGGGCTTGCAGGCCTGCGTTGATGGCGCGGTGTTGGTCCAGAAGCATGGCGCGCGTGGTGCGCTGTTTGAACATCACCTGACGGTTATAAAACACACCTTCGCGCAAGAGTTCATACATCGAGCGCATCATGTGCAGCATGATGACGTTGTGGCTGGCTTCGATGATCGCCAGATGAAACTCAGCGTCATGACGGGCTTCATCTGCCGGATCGCGCTTCTGGTGGGCGACTTCCATTTTGTCGAAAATCGCTTGGATCACTTGCAGATCGGTATCGGAGCCGAAGCGGGCGGCGCGCTCGGCGGCGAGGCCTTCGAGATCGCGGCGGAAGGAGAGGTAGTCGAAGACGGCCTCGTCATGTTCGGCAAATAATTTGACCAGTGCGGGCGAGAAGGCGGAGCCCAGAACGTCGGCGACGAATACGCCGGAGCCTGCGCGGGAAACGAGAAGGCCGCGGTCCTGGAGATCGGAGAGGGCATCGCGCAGAGACGGGCGCGAGACACCAAGGCGTTCGGAAAGTTCACGTTCGGAGGGCAGACGCTCGCCGGGGCGGAGGATGCCGCGAAGGATGAGCTGCTCGATTTGTTTGGTCACAGCGACGCTGATTTTCTCAGGGGTGACGAGGCGAAAAGGCATGATGTTTTCCTTGATTGGTCAAATCATATGACCATGGACAGGGAAGGGGCAAGCCTTTCGCAGGGCGTTGGAATAGAAAACGGGCGGCCGAAGGGAGGGCCGCCCGTTTCAACACGCTGAACAGGGAAGGGAATTATTCAGCAGGTTGAAGCGTTTGCACGGGTTGGGTGCCGAAGTGCTGGCGATTGAGGCGCAGCACGAGGGCAACCATCGCGAATTGGGCGATCAGGGCCGGAATGGTCAGTGCCCAGTAGGCGGTGCCGAACTTTTCGATCACGCCAGCATCCACGAGGCCCTTGTTGACGAAGAAGTGGATCATCACCGAGACCGCCACGCCGGGGCAGACGAGGGCGTAGGAGCCTGCGGAAAACTTCGGACCGAAGACCCAGTTGGCGAAATAGCCCTGACGGCGCAGCACGAGGATGCCTGTGAGGAGGACCGCGATCTGGACCGAGAGGGTTTTGGCGAGGAAGACCATGGTTTCGCCTGCGGTCCCATGCGTGCCGAAGGTGGTGTGAAGGCCGTGGTTCTGGCGGAGCGTCATGATGCCGAGAACGGTGAGGATAGGAACGATGACCATCAGGGTCGGGGCTGCTTCGCGGGCAGTGCCGTTCTTGAGGATGGCAGGCAGCGCGAGGATGAGGGCTGCGACGATCCAGAGGGCCGCGATGCTGGCGAAGAAGGTGGAGAGAACGAGGGCTGTGCCGACGGTGAGGGCATTGGTGCTCATGGCAGCGGGTGCCGAGAGGCCGACGGCGACCATGGCGAGCGAGAAGCCGGGGAGGAGTTGGGCGAAGGAGTTATTCGCGTCCATGTCGAAGGATTTGTCCGAGAGCACGCGGCCGAGGAATTGGCCCATCAGGGTGAGCGCCCAGAAGCCGATCATGACGAAGGTGGCGAGGGCCATCGGGAAGAGATACTCGACGATGCTCCAGAGGTTGGGGACAAACACGAGGCCGACGATGAAGAGGGCGTTCACGGTCATTGCGGCGGCGAGGGGCGCGGCGAGGAGGCTCGATTCCGCGTTGGAGGCGCGCAGTTTGGTGTAGGCTTCGGTTTTCTTGAAGGCGGAGAGCGCGGAGAGGTTCCAGAGCAGCGACTTCACGTTGAGAAAGGCGAAGACGGCGATGCCGAGAACGGCGATAGCGATGGCGGCATCACGGAAGGGGGAGCCAGAGCCGAAGGCGGCGACGATATCTTCGAAGATCGGGACGGGGCGGCCTTTGTGGGGCACCCAGAACATCAGATACATGAAGAAGGTGACCGACAGACCGCCTGCGCCGAGGGAGGCGAGGAAATAGAGGGGGGAATAGGTGTTGGCTGGTTTCGATCCACGCGACATAGGGATTCTCCTAATATTCCGAATTTGGAATATGTATACATGCCAAAAATGGAATATTAAAGTAAAAACTTGGAACGGATTGTCGCAGTGGTGTTAAGGCGGAATTAACCAAGCGCCGCTAGCATGAGGACATGCGGATCCTGTGCCTTCTCATTGCGCTGCTGGCGGCCTGTTCTGGGCCGACGCCCTATTTCGCGGGGATGCCTGTTGTTGTGGTGGAGGAGGGCGGTGCGGTGTTCCACATCCGCCGCAAAGGCGATCTGGCCGAAGCTGTGCGGGTGAACCGGGAATGGGCGCCGCGCATTGGGGCCGTCGCGGAGCACGTGACCGTCGCGATCCGGCAGGCGACGGGCTGCGAGGTGCGCGATATCCGGGGCGATGCGGCTGTAATCGTGGCGCGGCTCAAGTGCCCGAAGTGAGGCGCTGACGGATTTTGGCGCGGGTTTCCTCATCGCAGAAAGCGGCGGCGATGGCGGTTTCGTTCAAGGCTGCGAAATCTTCCTCGCCCCAGCGGAAGGCCTGTTCGAGGGCTTCGTATTCGCGGGTCATGGTGGTGTGGAAGAAGGGAGGATCATCGGTGGAAACGGTGACTTTCACGCCTTTGTCGCGGAGTTTGGCGATGGGGTGTTTGGCCATGGAGGGGAAGACACCGAGGGTGACGTTCGACACCGGGCAAACCTCGAAGACGATGCCTTCGGCGGCGACGCGTTCGATGAGCGCGTCATCGGTGTGGGCGCGGACGCCGTGGCCGATGCGGGAGACTTTGAGGGCGTCCAAGGTTTGGCGCACTTCATCGGGGCCGCGCCATTCGCAGGCGTGGGAGGTGAGGCCGAGGCCTGCTTCACGGGCGCAATCGAAGGACCATGCGTAATCGGCGGGCGTGCCGATGTTTTCGTCGCCCGCCATGCCGAAGCCACGGAGGAACGGGCCAACGGTCTCGGCGGCGCAGATGGCGGTTTCGCGGGCTTTCTCGGGGCCGAAGTGGCGGATGCAGGTGACTATACCACGGAGAGTGATGCCGAATTTGCGCTCGGCTTCGTAGGCGGCGTCTGCAATGGCGGCGAGATAGTCGCGCCATGCGGCCAGATCGCGGCCGCCGCAGAAATCGGGGGAGAGGAAGGTTTCGGAATAGACAACACCGTGGGAGGCGCTTTCTTCGAGAACGGCGAGGGTGAGGCGGCGGAAATCCTCGGGGCTTTGCAGGACGCTGGTGGCGGCTTCATAGACCGAGAGGAAGTGCACGAAGTCGCGGTAGGCGTAGCTGCCGTCTTCGGTGAAGATCTTGGAGATATCGACGCTTTTTTCCTTGGCGAGGCCACGGATGAACGCGGGCGGCGCGCCACCTTCGAGGTGGAGGTGTAGTTCGACTTTCGGGAATGACGACCAGCTCACAGGAAGCTCCTTCCGGGCCCTTGGGCCTCGATTTCTAGATGGGCGGCGATGCTGGCAGCGATATCGGCAAAACCGACGAGGCCGATATTGTGCGGGCCTAAGCCCCAGCCGAGCACAGGAACGCGTTCGCGGGTGTGGTCGGTGCCGCTCCATGTGGGGTCATTGCCGTGATCGGCGGTGACGATGAGGAGATCGCCGGGTTTGAGGAGGGCGAGGGTGCGGGCCAGTTCGCGATCGAACCATTCGAGGGCGCGGGCGTAGCCGGAGACATCGCGGCGGTGGCCGTAGAGGCTATCGAATTCGACGAAATTGGCGAAGGTGAGGCTGCCCTCTTCGGCCTCCGAGGCAAGGCGCTGGAGGTGCTGCATCAAGGTGGAGTCAGACCCTTTGACGACATCGGTGATGCCTTGCATCGAGAAGATATCGCCGATCTTGCCGACGGCGTGGACGGGGCGGCCTGCGCTATGCGCCCAGTCGCAGAGTGTGGGGGCGGGGGGCGCGATGGCGTAGTCGTGGCGGTTCTGCGTGCGCTGGAAGGCGCCTTCGGAGCCGATGAAGGGGCGCGCGATGACGCGGCCGACTTTCATGGCATGGAGGCGCGGCGCGATGGCTTCGCAGAGATCATAGAGGCGTTGGAGGCCGAAGTGCTCTTCATGGGCGGCGATCTGGAAGACGCTATCGGCGGAGGTGTAGCAGATGGGCCAACCGGTGCGGATGTGTTCAGGCCCCAAGCGTTCGATGATGGCGGTGCCCGGTGCGTGGCAATCGCCCAGGATGCCTTCGGTGCCCGCGCATTGGGCGACGAAGCGGGACAGCTCGGACGGGAAGCTGGGTTCGGTGGCGGGGAAATAGTGCCAATCCCACGGGACGGGGACGCCTGCGAGTTCCCAATGGCCGGAGGGGGTATCCTTGCCGCGGCTGATTTCGGTGGCGGCACCGAAGAGGCCTTCGGGTTCGGCTGTGACGGAAGGGGCGGTGAGGCCGGAGGCTGTGGCAATGGCTTGGCCGAGGCCGAGGCGGGCCAGTGTGGGCAAATGGAGCGGGCCGGAGCGGCCTTCTTCGGCGTGGCCAGCGGCGCAGGCTTCGGCGATGTGGCCGATGGTGTTCGCGCCCGTATCGGGGCGGGTTTCATTGAAGAAGGTGGCGGCATCGGGGGCGCCCCCGAT
>RFUP01000450.1 GCA_009922885.1 Paracoccaceae bacterium | reverse complement strand
GATCGCCCTTTTCGGTCTTGCAATACTCGGCTCTACAACCTCTATTAAACTGTTCTAAGAAAGGAACATATATCATGAAGAAACTTCTCGTAGCACTTCTTACCGCATCTGTTCTTGCTGGTTGTTCGCGAATTGATACTGGTAATACTGGTGTTGAAGCGACATTTGGTCAAGTTAAGGAACAGACATTACCGCCTGGCGTTTACTTTTCTTTGTTCAAGACGATATATGAAGTAAACACAATGGAATTTGGTCTTGAAATTAATGATATGTCTCCCAAGGCAAAAGATAACGTTACTTTAACTGACGTTGATCTTACAGTATATTTTCGTGTGGATCCAAAGAACGTCGCTAAAATCATGACTCGTTATGCAGGCGACATGAAGTGGAATAGTAAGACAGATTCTTATATTGTTGGTCACGATCTTGTTGCACGTATGGCTCGCGAAGCAATTTATAATGCTTTCACCAAATATAATGCATCTGAAATGCATCTTCGTCGTGCTGAACTCGCATCTGCTATTCGCGAAAATCTCCAGCGCGAAACAGACAATGATGCTGGTAAGGGAATGTTTGATATTACAAACGTTCTTGTGCGTAATATTGTAACTGATCCTAGGCTTGAGGAAGCAATCAAGCAGGGGTTTTCGGAAACCGGAAAAGTGCCGGATGACATCAAGGCGCTGCTCGGTGATGGCAAACTGGGAGAAGCGATCCTGACGACGATGCTGCGCTTCCAGACCGGGGCTGCGGGGGAACCCACGGCCTTGCAAGGGGCATTGGCGGCGTTTCGGGCACTGGGGCTTGAGGAAACCGCGCGGCGCTCGGCCTTGGAGGTACAGCTGTTGCGGCGGGGGATCTGATGCAGGGCGTGCAGCATATTTCCACGTTTCTTGAGGCGCGAGCGGCGGAAACGGGGGCGGCGCGGAATACGCTTCTGGCCTATGGGCGTGATTTGAAGGACTTCCTCGACTTTCTTGTGCGGCGCAACTCCGGGCTGATGGACGCTGCGCGCGATGACATCGAGCGCTACATCATTCTGTGCGAAGCCGACGGAATGAGCGTGGCAACGCGCGCACGGCGGCTTTCCTCGATCAAGAGCTTCTATCGCTTCGCCTATGAGGAAGGCTGGCGGGAGGACAACCCGGCCTTGGCCATTTCCGGGCCAGGGCAGTCGCGAAAGCTGCCGAAAACGCTTGGCGTCGCAGATGTGGGGCGATTGCTGGACGCTGCGCGAGCATTCGGGCGGACGGACGAGGACAGGCTTCGGATGACCTGCCTGATGGAGTTGCTCTATGCCACGGGTATGCGGGTGAGCGAGCTGGTAGGCCTGCCGTTGATGGCGGCGAAGGGCGATCCGGCCATGCTTCTGGTGCGTGGCAAGGGCAACAAGGAACGGATGGTGCCGCTTTCCCCTCCCGCCCGTTTGGCGCTGCAAACCTGGGCGGCGATCCGGGAAGCCGCGGAGGAAATGGCCCGCACCGAGAAACGGCCTGCAAATAAGTTCCTGTTTCCGTCGCGGGCGAAGTCCGGCCATCTGTCGCGCGAGGGGTTTTACCTCAGTTTGAAGGAACTGGCCGTGAAGGCGGGTGTTTCACCGGAAACCGTAACCCCGCACCGCTTGAGGCATGCCTTTGCCACGCATCTTCTGGAAAACGGTGCGGATTTGCGGGTGATCCAGACGCTGCTCGGGCATGCGGATGTGTCGACCACGGAGATCTACACGCATGTGCTGGAGGAGCGATTGAAGACCTTGGTGCTCAAGCATCACCCTTTGGCGGACGAGTAGCGACGCATTTCGGGGGGGAGCACATCCTCCGAGGGCCAGTGGCCCGAAAGCAGTGCCCTCTCATAGCCTTGGGAAAGCCCTGCGGCCCGCATTGCGGCAGCGGCTTCATTGGCGGGATAAGTGAGGCGTTCGAAGATGACACCTGTGGGCGTCAATCGGGCGTAGCGCGTTTCGGCGCGGCCATCGTGCGGGGGCATGCCGAGGGCGCCTGCGTTGATCCAGTCGGTTGCGCCGATGCGGCGGTGGAAAGCCACGCCGGAATGGCCCGCGAGAACCAGATCGACGGGGCCAAGGGAAGTGTTCAGGGCGGC
>RFUP01000449.1 GCA_009922885.1 Paracoccaceae bacterium | reverse complement strand
TTCGAGGTCGGGCCGCCTTCGGCCGTCGCCAGGCCGCCGTTGTCGCTGGTGAAGACGACCAGCGTGTCATTCGCCTGGCCAGCCCGCTCGACCGCCGCGAGCACGGCGGCCACCGTCTCATCCATCTCGCCACTCTCGGAATCATTCTGTGTCAAGGCAAGCCCAAAGGCATACCCAAGTCTGACACATCAACGGTCGATTTTGACGAAAATGGTCCCTGAAGCGGTCCAGAAAATGGTCCCGAGATTGACGGATGTCTCGGAAATCCAAGAACTTCTTCGAATTACCAAGGGAAAAGTGGTGCCGCTGAAGGGACTCGAACCCCCGACCCCATCATTACGAATGACGTGCTCTACCAGCTGAGCTACAGCGGCCTGGTGGCGGGGCTATAACACCCCATACCCGATGGGAAAAGACCTATTTTTCACCCTCGATATCACGCATGGCAGCCCCCTCCGAAACCGTTTCGCCAACGATCAGAGGCAGCACTTCCACCCCTGTCGGGGCGGCCACCTTCGGCGCGGGCGGGGATTTCCACGAAAGCGTATCGAAGCCTTCGCAAGTGTCACAAACCGGCACCCATTCGGCATGCACCGTCCCACAGACATCGCAAACCCATTGCGGCCCGCGCGGAGCGTTCAACGCGCGTGCGAGCCAGCCCTTGACCACCGCATCGCCCGCCCCGGTTCCGCGCTCGACCGCTGCCATGATCGTCAGCACCCGCGCATCGGGCTCTTTCTCGGCGAGCTCCACAACTTCTTTGCGCGCCGCCGCGAAATCCTCGGCCGCAAGGTTCAACTCCGCCATCACCAAGCGGCTTTCCCGATGCGAGGGGTTCGCCTTCACAAGCTGCTGGAAGCGCTTGATCCGCTCCTGCGGTGTCTCTTCCGGCGCAATCGCGGCATAGGCCGCTGCCAGATCGGGGTGCGGCTGGCTTTCCCACGCCTTCTTCAGAAGCCGCGCGGCACTCTTGCCATCGCCCTTCTCGATATAGCCCCGTGCCGCAAAAGCCGCGGCCGGAATGAGATCCGGCGAGGCCTTGTTCGAAGCAATCGCCGCTTCCCGCGCTTCGATGCTCTTGCCCTCGTCCATTACGTCCTTGGCTTCCACGAGCGCCAGCACCGCATCCCGCCGCTTCGCCACATCCTTCGGCAACAGCCCATGTTTGCGCTTGGCGTCGAGGGTCTTGCGCGCACCGGCCCAGTCGCGGGCCTGCGATTGCAGCTTCAACAGCACGTCCTGCGTTTCGGCATGCGCAGGCTTCATTTCGAACGCCTTCTCCGCCAGCTTCCGCGCCGTGTCCTTGTCGCCATCCGCAAGCTTCTGCTTCATGATCCCGCGCACGCCGACAAACCGCGTCCGGTCATCGCCCAGAAGGCGCTTATACACCTCTTCGGCCTTCTTGCGGTCACCCGAAGCCTCCGCTGCCTGCGCGGTCAGAAGGCTCGTCAGCTCCGGCTTGTCGAGATACTTCTCCGCCTTCGCTGCCTTCGCCAGCGCCGCACGCGGCTCGCCGCTGGCCAGTGCCATCATGCCTTCTGCAAGCGCCTGATAGCCCTTCTTCTCGCGGTTCCGATCGAAATACCGCGTGATCGCGGTGTCATCGCCATTGATGAACTTCAGCACCGCCACCAGAAGCGACACAAGCTTCAACACCACCCAAAGCCCCAGCATCAGCGCCAGAAGCGCAATCGCGGCCATCAGTGGCGTGAGGTTGTATTCCATCCCCGCGAAGGCAATCCGCACCCCGCCTTCCATGTCCAGAAGGTGGTTCGCACCCAGCGCCGCCGCAGCCACGAGAACGACGAAAAGCGCAATCTTGATAAGCGACCAAAGCATCCGTCGTCTCCCTTAATTCCCGTTCACACCAGCACCGAGCGCATCCAGCGCCGACAATGCCGTGGCCCGTTCCGTGGCCAGTTGCAACCAGCCCGTCATTTCTACCCGTGCCACCTCCGGCAGCGTTTCCACTTCCGCCAAGGCGTCGTTCATCCGCCCGTCCCGCAGCGCGGCTTCCACACGGCTCAGAACCGCATCCGCATCCGAACCTTCCTTCGGTGCAAGCGAACGCGCCTCGCTTCTGGGGGCGCGTTCGCTTGC
>RFUP01000448.1 GCA_009922885.1 Paracoccaceae bacterium | reverse complement strand
GCCGCAAAGATCACCGCACTGAACGCTGCAATCCCTGTCAGGATACCGCGCGCGGCCAGTCGTATCGGGTCATGGCGTTTCGTCAAGGCACGTGCAGCCAGCCCAAAGCCCAGCAGTGCTCCCAGCGACCAAGCGGCGGTCAACAGCGTCGTGGCACCTACTGACAGGTCAAGGATTTGCCCGCCGTAAGGTTCCAGCAGAACATCTTGCATGTTGAAAGCCAGCGTCCCGCAGGCCACGACCGCCAGCAAACGCTGGGCCTGTCCACCGCTCAGGTAATCGGCCCAGGCATCGACAAAACGCGGCCTAGGCGCGGCACGTTCGGCCGCGGATTGCGGACGGACGTGTTCCTGTTTCCACAAGGCCACGAGGTTCAGCACAATGGTGAAGACGGCACAGCCCTGAATGACACGGATCAGCCGCAGGTCGGAAAAGTCACGCAGCAACCAGCCGACGACCAGTGCGGCGATCGCCATGCCAAAGAGATAGGTAACATACAGCATCGCCACGACGCGAGGTCGGGTTTCATCTGTCGCGCGATCGGCCGCCAAGGCCACACCCGCTGTCTGGGTCATGTGCATTCCCAACCCGGTCATCAGAAAGGCTAGTGCCGCAAGAACTTCTCCTGCGAAGGGCACGTCGTGGACGGTATCGCCCTTGAGCACGATCAGTGCAAAGGGCATCACGGCCAGTCCGCCGAATTGCCAAAGACTGCCGAACCACAGGTACGGCACGCGCTTCCAGCCGATGGCCGAACGGTGGGTGTCCGAGCGGAACCCCAGAACAGCTCGGAAAGGCGCGATCAGCACGGGCAGCGCGATCATTACTGCAACGAGGCTTGCGGTGACAGACAACTCGACGATCATCACACGGTTCAGCGTGCCGAGCAGCAAGACGCCCGCCATTCCGACCGAGATCTGAAACAGACTCAGCCGCAAGAGCTGGCCCAAGGGCAGTTCGGTCGTAGCTGAATCGGCAAATGGCAGCCATGCTTGGGTCAGGTTCTTGAGTGCCGAACGGGTCACGATCATGACAGATGCTCCATGCACTGCGAGATGTAGAAACCGCTGGTCACGCGTTGGACCGCCCTGAGACCCGGTAAGGCGCGGGCAAGGCGCGCTGCGGACTGCGGAACCATCGTCGGCGAACGATCGGCCCTCGGAAATAGCCGGCCGGTGTGCCACATTGCCATCAACACTGGCGTGCGCGGCGCGACAGTGAACACCGTCTGGGGGGAACGTTCGGCCAAGGTTGTCAGCGCATTGAGAAGGTCGGTCTGCGAATAATAGATGAGGCTGTCCATGGCCACGACGGCATCGAACCGGCCGAACGAAGACGAAAGCATGTCACCGGCAACGAAATGCACGCGCCCAGCCAAATGTACCGGCAGGCGACGCTGGGCGATGTCGACAAGGTTGGGCGCGATGTCGACGCCGACCACCTCCGCGCCGCGCGCGGCCAACTCGACCGACATAGCGCCAGTCCCGCAACCCGCGTCCAGCACGCGCGCGCCGGTCAGGTCGGCGGGAAGGCGCGAGAGCATCAGCGCACGCATCTGATCGCGGCCCGCCCTCACGGTGGCGCGAATCCGGCTGACCGGCGCATCACTGGTCAGCGCAGCCCAGACGCGCGTCGCCGTGCGGTCGAAGTAAGTCTCAACCCGGTCACGCGTGGCGCTCCAGTCTGCGGAACCCTGCGGCATGTCGATGTGATCGCGCATCAGTCGAACCCCAGAAGATCAAAGATTTCACGATCGGGCAGAGGGTTGGGTGCCAGCGCCTCGTTTCCGTCCCACAGCGCCTGCGCCAAACGGCTGTATTCGGCGCGGCACGCAAGAACATCGGGGGCGGCGTCCATCTCGAACAGGGTCTTTTTCTTCAGTCGTGAGCGGCGGATCGCGTCCACGTCCGGCATGTGGCCGATCCGCTTGAAACCGACGCGGTCGCAGAACTTGTCCACCTCGTCCGTCTCGCGCGAGCGGTTGGCGATGCACCCTGCAAGCCTGACCTTGTAATTCGCAGCCTTGGCGCCCACTGCGGCGATGATACGATTCATCGCATAGATGCTGTCGAAGTCATTGGCCGTGACAATGACCGCGCG
>RFUP01000447.1 GCA_009922885.1 Paracoccaceae bacterium | reverse complement strand
TGCGGCCTTTTTTGACAAAGGTGACTTTGCATGGCTGACATGATGATGCCGGGGACCATGGCCCCCGAACCACCGTCCCCCTCAATGGACCAGCTGGCTGCGTTTGAGCAGATGCGCCAGCAGGTTTCGCCGACTGAGGTGAACCGCGAGCTGTTGACCAGCGCCGAAGAGGTGGATCCGGTGGCCGTGGCCGATTTCCGGAAGGAACTGGCGGACCTCAATGTTCCCCCAGAAGTCATCGACATGTTGCGGACGATGGTGGACGAGGTTCTGGCCACCCCCGAGGATTACCCGGCAATTCGCCAAAAATACCTTGCTATGGGCGTGGACGAGGAGCTCCTGCCAGAAGCCTTTGACGCGGCTCTTTTTGCTGCGCTCAATGTCGCACTGGACGAGCTGGGCTCCAAGATGCCTGAACCGATGCCCATGGCCCCTCCGCAGGGATTTGCTCGTGGCGGCATTGCCAGCCTGAAGCCGATGGCCCGTGAGATGGCGGCTGCCGGCCGGTACGGCGACACCATGCTTGCCCATATCAGTCCTGTCGAGGCCCAGATCCTGCGCCGCTACGGCGGCAGCGGCACGATCAACCCGGTGACCGGGGCGCCAGAGTTCTTCCTGAAGAAGATGTTCAAGTCGATTGGCAAGGCGGTGAAGAAGTTCGCCAGTAGCACCATTGGCAAGATTGTGATCGGCACCGCGCTCTTCATGGTTGCCGGCCCTGCCGCGGCCAGCATGCTGGGCGCCTCTGCCGGCGGTGCGGTCGCCGCTGGCATCAGTGGCTTTGTCAGTGGCGCAGGAACGACCCTGCTGGCCGGTGGCAATCTGAAGGAAGCCCTGAAGGCTGGTGCTATTGGGGGCATGACGGCAGGCGTGGCAAAAGGTGTTACGAATCGACTCAATGCGCCTTCTGCCGCGGCAGAGGGCGCTACCGCTCGCCCTGCCACTGTGGCCTCCGCAGAGGGCATTACAAGAGCGCCGCTGGAAGGCATGGGCACAGCAGCCCCTGCTGCTCCGGCCGCCCCTGCGATGCCTACCGTGGCGCCTCCGCCAGCTCCTGCCGCTACTCCTATCGCTCGCGCCGTGGAAAGCATGACAGCCCCGGCACAGGCGACCCCGTTTACATATACTCCGCCTCCATTGCCCCAAGGCATTGCGGCATTGCCCACGCCGCCCCCAGCTCCTCCAACGATCATGCAGCGCATTGCAGGAGCGCCGAGGGCTATTATGGACACGCTCTCGCCCACGGCTATCCGTGACCGGGCGATCGCCGATACCGCCACAAAGTTCGGCTATGCCTCCCCCGGTGAGCTGGCTGCTGCGGTGAAGTCCGGCACGGCGTCGGCAGCTGCAACCAGTGCTTACGAGGCCGCTGTTCCCGGCCTGCTGCGTCAGTACGGCCCGCTGGCCGCCACTGGCTTGGGGATCATGGCACTGACTGGCGCCGCCGAAGAAGAGCCGCAGACGATTCCTCCCGGCTTTGAAGACTTTGCACAAGGTATCAGTCCCGGCGCGCAGCTGCTGGCCAATGAGCCCCAGCGCTATGGGCTGAACTTCGGCGGCGTGCAGACACTGGCCACCCCCGAGGCCTACAATCCCTACACCTTCTATGCCCCGCCCCGCCGTGCGGCCAAGGGCGGCTCAATGGAAAAGCACTTCCCGCGCAAGAACGGCCCGATCAATGGCCCCGGCACGGGAACCTCGGACAGTATCCCGGCGATGCTGTCGGACGGTGAATTCGTGTTCACGGCCAAGGCCGTGCGCGGCATGGGCAACGGATCACGACGCGCTGGTGCCAAGAAAATGTACGCCCTGATGAAGAAACTGGAGGGCCGCCAGAATGGCTGATGTATCAACTCAAACCGTCATCCAACGGGAAGCCCCGGAGGTCGAGGCGTATAAGCTCGGCCTTCTGCAAGAGGCGCAGAGGCTCTACAACGAGCCCATGATGCTGCCTGCAGTAGAGGCCGCAGGCATGTCCCCTGCCGAGCAGCAGGCGATGGATCTGGCACGGCAGGGTATTGGGGCGTTTGAGCCCTACATTCAGGCCGGCGCACAAGGCCTGACGCAGGGCATGGATCTTACTCAACGCGGAGCACTGGCC
>RFUP01000446.1 GCA_009922885.1 Paracoccaceae bacterium | reverse complement strand
GCACTCGTCGTCACCCAAAGGGACGGCCTCCTCCAGTTTCTCCTTGATCGATTGGCTCTTGACCGGACCCCAGTCCTTCTCGGCGATGCGGCGATTGATTTCACCCAGCTGCCAGAAGGCTTTCTGGCGCAGCTCGCCGGCCTTGCCCTGCTCGATCACCGAGAGGTTGCCGTAGGAGATCGCATCAAAGCCGGCCTCTTCCGCCCAGCTGCAGGCGGTGTACTGGGTCCAGCCGTTGGTTCGTCGCCATTTCAGCAGCATCCGACCGAACGCTGCGCGGTTCTCCTCCTGGCGAGCAACCAGCTCCTCGTAGGTGATGGCCACGTTCAGGATCCTGAATGGGATTTCCCGAACCATACGGCAAACTTGGCACTCCTAGTCACCTCCTGACACGTCCTGGCATATCAGGTCTGATCATGTCCGAGCCTCTGCAGGATCTGCTTGGCAAGCTGCCCAGTGATGATTTTTCCTGACTCTGCCTGCAATTTCAAAGCAAGCGTGTAAGGGTGCTCGCCGGGATGGGCCTGCGCGAGACGCTTCAGCCGCTGCTGCACTTCTGCCGGATCCATCAGTGTCCCAGCGGCGCTTGCCTCGGCACGCCAAGCAACTGCTCGGCTTCCTCCACAGAGCGGCAGGCCGCGGCCATCCTTGCGCGAGAGATGACAGTTATTCAGCGGAGCGGCTGCGCCGCCCACTATCTCTCGGGTCATGCTGTGCCTTCCCCTCGGGGATTTGGATATTTGGGCCAATATGAAAGAGGCGCGGGGGTTCCCTCGCGCCTTTTCGTTATTGGGGGCGTCCGTAGTAGAGGCCGACGACATGTTCGGCTTCGGCGAAGAAGAGCCAGCGCGAGGCGAGGATGCCGAGGAGGTGGCTGAGCACCGCGACGAGGGCCGCCATATGGCCCATCGGCAGCATCAGGAGCGCGAGCGGCAGGCCGTAGCCTAAGGCCAGCGCGAGGATGCGGAGGCGGCGGGCGTGGCGGCGGCCGACGCGGTAGACCATTTCCTGCATGAGGTAATTGGTGCCTGTGTGCGGGGGCTCGAAGGCGCGCACTGTGCCGGGGCCAAGGCGGGTGGCGGTGGTGAGGGTGGTGGTGCTTTGGCGGAAGGCCTGATCGCCTTTCATCCACCACAGGAGTTGCAGTGCGGCGGCAGCGGCAAGGAGGGGGGCTGCGATTTCGGTTTGGGCGGCGAGAAGCGCGCCGCCGCCGAGCGAAAGCGCCATGAAGAGCGCAGGCGTGGCCCAAGTGTGCCAGCGCGGTACGGTTTTCAATTGAGCGTAGATCATCGAGGTGGTGAAGACGGTGGCGAGGCTGAGGGCGGCACCCAGAAGGCCCAAGGCGGTGATGGGGGTGCCGTTCAGCACGGTGAGTGCATGGAAGCCCATTGCGGTAAGTGCGCCAACGGCTGCCAGACCTTCGCGGGAGAGCCAGCTCGTGCGCCATTGGGTGAAGGCGCGGAGTGCGCGTTCGGGGTGGCCCAAGTGGAGGGTGGAGGCGAGGAGGCCAGCGCTCGCGAGGCCGAGGCCGATGACGTGGAAGGTGAAGCCGACCCAGCCTGTGAAACCAGCGAGACCCGAGCCCAGCCAGAAGAGGAGGCCGAAGCCGAGGCCCGAAAGCGTGGTGAAGGCGATGATGGATTTTGCGGGATGCATCAGTTCGGCCCTCCCGGGAGTTTGGAGAGGGTACGATCGAGCCAGCCGAGGAAGCCCGTGGGGGTTTCGGCGACGGGCGCGAGGAAGGGGGCCAGCACGTCGAATTCTTCGCGGAGCGCATCGCGCGGGCGCGGGGGGAGGTATTTGTTGGTGGGTTTGGTGCCCTGTTCGGGCATCAGATCGACGCCGCCGCGTTCGGCAGTGAGGCGGGACACGTTCGAGTCCGGGTCGGCGAAATCGCCGAAGTGGCGCGCGCCTGCGGGGCAAGTGCGGACACAGGCGGGGGTGCGATCCTCTTCGGGGAGGTTTTCGTTGTAGATGCGGTCAACGCAGAGGGTGCATTTCTTCATCACCTTCTCGACGGCATCGAGTTCGCGCGCGCCGTAAGGGCAGGCCCAAGCGCAGAGGCCGCAACCGATGCAGGCGCTTTCGTTGACGAGAACGAT
>RFUP01000445.1 GCA_009922885.1 Paracoccaceae bacterium | reverse complement strand
GGATGCCTTAGCGAAGGTAAAGCTCTCGCAGGAGGGGGGGGGCGGTTTGTGTGAACAGATGTCTGGCAATTTCCAAGTCGCCTTCCACCTTGGCCAGTCCGCCAAATCTTCGGGCATTGGCTTATTCAAGAGTGGCTGACAGTTGGGGCTGCGCAACGGCAAAGCGTCCGGAGTAGACCCGAATAGGATTGTGCGCCGTCGACAAGCCGTTACCACATTGATCTCATTACTATTGGTCCTCGTGCCCTGTTCAAAGCACGCCAACGCGTTCATGTGTTATAAAAGGCACAAATATACAGCGGATATTCCTTGCATCCAACGAAACAGTGTGGCGGTGCGCCTGTGCAAATGCGATAGAGAAGTAAGTTTTCAAAAGGTCATTGGCGTGGTTTCTTTAGGCATGCACCCAATGGCGGGACGCGCCCTTTCCCTGACAAAGCTTGCAGGCTTCTTGGTGACCTGGTGTGTTGCCTCCCCTGCCATCTCGCAAGATGGCTACACTTACTCGCTTTTCGGCACCGTGGGCTTGCTCGACATGCCAACAGCCGAAAGCGCGGATGATGCTGAGCTGGCGACATCCTTTAACCTGATGTCTTAGGCCATCCGCTCGACCGTCACGTTTCAACTCACGCCTCGATTTGCCGCGAGCTTTCGCTACTCCCAGATCGATGACTACAATCCCGTCACTGGAACCGACACATTCGACCGTTCTTTCGATCTGCAGTACCGCCTGATTGACGAAGGCACCTATCGCCCAGCCGTCGCAGTCGGTCTGCGCGACTTCATGGGCACCGGCATCTACTCCAGCGAGTACATCGTCGCGACGAAGCATGTGAACCCACGTTTGACCGTGACAGGCGGGATAGGCTGGGGGCGCTTTGGCACCTATAACGGCTTTGCCAACCCTCTGGGCGCTTTGGATGCGCGCTTCAAGACGAGGCCAGTCGGAACCACTGGGTTTGGTGGTCAACCCGAGCTTAACAAATGGTTTCGTGGTGATGCTGCCTTCTTCGGTGGCTTAAGCTATCGCGCCTCTGACCGCCTAACGCTCAAAGCTGAATACTCCTCAGACGCCTATCGCCTCGAAACTGTCCGCCCCCGCCCCCATTTCGATCGCAAGTCTCCACTGAACTTCGGCATCGACTACCGTTTCAGCCAAAGTGCCTCGCTGCAAGCCGCCTACATGTATGGCGATACCATCGGGGTTGGCGTGACCTTCGCCACCAACCCGAAGCAATCTGCCTTCACTGGCGGGCGCGGAAATTCCCCCTTCCCCGTCGCGGTGCGCCCCAATGGTCAAGGGCGGGATCTGGGCTGGATGACCCAGCCGAACGTCGAGAAACTCTTGCGCGACAACGTGCAAACCTTCCTAGCAGCAGACGGCATGGGCCTTGAAGGCATGAAGGTTTCGGGCACGGCTGTGACGCTGCACCTCCAGACCGGGCCTTTCCTCAACCAAGCACAGGCCATTGGCCGGGCGGCGCGGGCGCTGACGAAGACGATGCCGCAATCGGTGGAGACCTTCACGATTGTTCCCCTGGCAAAGGGCATGGGTGCAGCGGCGGTGACGTTGAAGCGGAGCGACCTCGAAGCGTTGGAAATGCAGCCGGATGGCGCATGGCTCACCTATTCCCGCGCTTCGATCACGGATGCTGCGGGCACCTCGGACGGGTTGACCTATCGCGAGGATCTCTATCCCAAGCTGAACTGGTCTTTCGGCCCCTATGCGGCGGCCAGCCTTTTCGATCCGGATAGCCCGGTGCGTGCCGACCTTGGTCTGAAATTCGCCGCCAAATGGGATATTGCACCCGGCCTTTATCTGTCCGGTAATGTCACAAAGCGCCTCGTGGGCAACCGCGACGGCTCGACCCGCTTCGACCCTTCGGTGCTGCCCCGTGTGCGCCAAGATGGGAACATCTACGCCCGCGAAGGCGACCCGGCGATCCCCGAATTGGTGCTGGCTTGGTATGCCCGCCCCGGTAAAGACCTCTATAGCCGCCTGACACTCGGCTATCTCGAGTCGCAATTCGGTGGTGTTTCCGGTGAAATCCTCTGGAAGCCCGTCGATAGCCGTTTGGCGCTTGGCCTTGAGGTGAACGCCGTCAAGCAGCGTGACTTCGATCAGCTCT
>RFUP01000444.1 GCA_009922885.1 Paracoccaceae bacterium | reverse complement strand
GGCGGTCAGGCGCGGGCGTAGGAGGGCCAAGGGGTGGGCCCTGAGGGAAAAGCGGAAGGAGATGTAATCCTCCACGACCTCTTCTCCCAAACCCATCTTCGGCAGGTTCGCTTCCGGTTCGACGATGCTTTCCCCGTCAATGTTATGAGCAAAGAGCGGCAAGGGCTTTTCGCCCACGATGCCGCGCGCTTCCCACAGCGCTTCGCGGCGTGACATCCCGAGGCAGGCGAAGGCATCGGCTTCGGCCAAGCGGTGCAGCACAATCGGTGAGACGCCCGCCCGCCGCCAGACATCCTGCACCGAGCGGTAGCCGTTGCCGCGCGCTTCGGCGAGCCATGCGGCGTCTTCCACGCCCATGCCCTTGAGTTGGCGGAACCCGAGGCGGAGCGCCAATCCGCCTTTGCCGTCTGGTTCGAGAATATTGTCGTAGTAACTTTCATTGATGGTGATCGGGCGCACCTCGACGCCGTGCTCGCGCGCATCGCGGATGATCTGGGCGGGGGCGTAGAAGCCCATCGGCTGCGAATTCAAAAGCGCGCAGGCGAAAATGCCGGGGTGGTGGCGTTTGATCCATGCGGAGGCGTAGACGAGGAGCGCGAAAGAGGCGGCGTGGCTTTCGGGGAAGCCGTAGCTGCCGAAGCCTTCGATCTGCGAAAAGCACCGCTCGGCGAAATCCTGTTCGTAACCGTTCTTCGCCATGCCTTTCAGGAAGCGGTCGCGAAACTCGCTGACATTGCCGTGTTTCTTGAAGGTGGCGAGAGAGCGGCGGAGACGGTCTGCTTCGGTGGGGGTGAAGCCCGCGCCGATGATGGCGATCTGCATCGCCTGCTCCTGAAAGAGTGGCACGCCGAGGGTTTTGCCAAGCACGCGGCCAAGTTCGTCGGAGGGGAAGGACACGGGTTCTTCGCCGTTTCGCCGCCGGATATAGGGGTGCACCATATCGCCTTGGATCGGGCCGGGGCGGATGATCGCCACTTCGATCACCAGATCGTAGAAACAGCGCGGGCGCATGCGGGGCAGGAAGTTCATCTGCGCGCGGCTTTCCACCTGAAACACGCCCACGGTATCGGCACGGCCGAGCATCGAGTAAACGGCGGGATCTTCGGGGGGGAGCGAGGCCAGCGAATGTTGCACGCCCTTGTGCATGGCCAACAGATCGAAGGATTTGCGGATGCAGGTGAGCATGCCCAAGGCCAGAATATCGACCTTGAGGATGCCGAGCGTGTCGATATCGTCCTTGTCCCAGCAAATGACGGTGCGGTCTTCCATGCTGGCGTTCTCGATGGGAACGAGTTCATCCAATCGCCCTTCGGTGATGATGAAACCGCCCACGTGCTGCGAGAGATGGCGGGGGAAGCCGATGATTTCCGCGATCAGTTCGAGCGCCAGAACCAAGCGCGGTTCGGTGGGATCAAGGCCCAATTCGCGCAGGCGATGGGGTTCGAGGCCAGACATGCCAGAGCCGAAGCCCCAGATCTGGCTTGAAAGCATCGACTGGATTTCCCGCGACAAACCAAGGGCTTGCCCAACTTCACGCACGGCGCGTTTGGCGCGGTAGTGGATCACGGTGGCGCAGAGGCCTGCGCGGTGGCGGCCGTAACGTTCGTAGATCCACTGGATCACTTCTTCGCGGCGCTCGTGTTCGAAATCGACGTCGATATCGGGGGGTTCGTTGCGGGCCTCGGAGATAAAACGCTCGAACACCATGGTGCCGACTTCGGGGGAAACCGAGGTGACGCCAAGGCAGAAGCAGACCACCGAGTTCGCTGCCGACCCGCGCCCTTGGCAGAGGATGCCGCGTGAGCGGGCGAAGGCGACGATGTCGTTCACGGTGAGGAAATAGGGCTCGAATTTGAGTTGGGCGATGAGGGAAAGCTCGTGTTCGATCTGCTTCAGGACGCGATCGGGTGCGCCTGTGGGGTAACGATCTTTCAGGCCTTTGTAGGTGAGGCGGCGGAGGCGTTCTGTGGGGGTTTCGCCTTCGGCAATCTCGGAGGGGTATTCGTAGCGCAATTCGTCGAGCGAGAATGTGAGGCGGGTGGCGAGGCGGGCGGCGGCGTCGACGGCGGTTTGATGATCGCGGAAGAGGCGGCGCATTTCACGGTCGGAGCGGAGGCGCAGTTCGGCATT
>RFUP01000443.1 GCA_009922885.1 Paracoccaceae bacterium | reverse complement strand
GCTTTCGTCGCCGAAGCCAAACGCCAGCTCTTCGGCCCCGTCGGCATCGACATGTTCGCAGGCCCGACCGACAGCCTCGTCATCGCCGATCACACCGCCGATCCCCACACCGTCGCCTGGGATCTCGCAGGCCAAGCCGAACATGGCGCAAACTCGCCCGTCTGGCTCGTCACCGATGACGAAACCCTCGCCCGCGAGGTGCTCCGCCTCGTTCCCGACTGCGCCGCCTCTCTTCCCTCCCCCAACCGCGAAGCCGCCTTGGCAGCTTGGGAAAACCTCGGCGAAGTGATCCTTTGCGAGAACCGCGAAGAAATGGCCCGCGAAGCAGATCGGATCGCCCCTGAACACCTCCACGTGCAGGCCGCCGATCTCGACTGGTGGAAAAACCGCCTCACCGCCTATGGCTCGCTCTTCCTCGGCGCCGAAAGCACCGTCGCCTTCGGCGACAAGGCGGCTGGCCCCAATCACGTCCTGCCCACCTCGGGTGCCGCGCGCTACACAGGCGGGCTTTCGGTGCATAAATTCCTGAAAGTCGTCACATGGCAGCGCGTCACGGATGCCAGTGCAGGCGCGGAACTCGCCCGCGTCACCGCCGCCATCAGCCGCGAGGAGGGCATGGAGGGCCACGCCCGCACCGCCGATATCCGCATCGACGCGCTCCATCCTCGCCCCCGCCTTGTCGCCGCCAACGGCACCTGATCACGTCAAACCACAACCGCGCGCACTGCCTTGCCTGCACGGCCCGCCCCAATCTTTCTCTTTTCGAAATATCCCGGGGAGTGTGAGGGGCAGAGCCCCTCACTTTCAATCTCTGGTGCCTTGGGAAACCGTCAGAGCATAGCCACTAGGCCGATCTCAACAAAACACCGCGCGGTTCACCCGTTCAGAACGATCACGTTCCGCCGCGCCGCACCAGATTTCGTGTCGGCAATCGCCTCGTTGATCTGCTCAAGGCTCCAGCGCCCCGAAATCAACTCGTCGAGTTTCAGGCGGCCTTGGCGATAGAGGTCGACCATCCACGGAATATCGCGGCGCAAGACGACATCCCCCATCTTCGAGCCAACAAGCCCCTGCCCCACATTCGCAAGGATCAACGGCTCATAGCTCGCGGTCGCGCCCGCATGCGGCATGCCGACCATCACCACACGGCCCCCGAACCCGAGGTAGCGCGGCGCCGCGTCATAGGCCGCCGTCGCGCCCACGGTCACGAGCACCACATCGGCCCCGCGCCCCAGCACTTTCTTCGCCGCGTTCCACGGCTTGCCTTCCGTGGCCAAGACGCCATCGGTCGCGCCGAATTCCTTCGCGGCTTCCAGCTTTTCGGGCGTCATATCCACCGCCACGATCCGGCGCGCACCTGCGATCCGAGCACCTTGAATGGCGTTGAGGCCCACGCCTCCGGCCCCGATCACCACTACATCTTCGCCAGCCCGCAGCTTCGCTGCATTCACCGCAGCACCCACGCCCGTAATCACCCCGCAAGACAAGAGCGAAGCCGCATCTTTCGGCATATCCTCGGGGATCGCCACGATCTGGCTCTGGTCCACCACCACCTTCTCGGCGAAGGCCCCGCAAGCGAGCGCCTGGAACACAGGCCCGCCATCAGTCGTCGTGATCGGGCCTTTCATGCCATCATAAGGCGTCTGGCAAATCGTCGGACGACCGGTGGCGCAGTTCGGGCAGGACCCGCAGGCGCGGATGAGCGTGACGAGCACATGATCGCCCTCTTTCACGCCCGGCACACCCGGCCCGACTGCCGTTACTCGGCCCGCCGCCTCGTGGCCGTAAACCGCCGGCAAACCGCCACCAAAACCACCCTCAACATAGGAAATATCCGAATGACAGATCGCAACCGCATCGACAGCCACCTCAACCTCGCCCATATGCGGCGCGCGGAGGATCACCTCTTCAATCGTCAACGGTTCCCCGAACGCTCGGCAAACGGCGGCTTTGATCCTTTGCATCACTTGCTCCCTGTCTGATCTGGCCAAACACTGCCTGCACCGCCGCAGGTGCGCAAGCGCGAAACTCATTTCCGCACTGCGGTTATTTGTCTTTTCTCCAGCGCAAGAAAACCATAAGTCCAAACGCCATGATCACCGAAGAAAGCAGGAACGGCGCCCCCGGCAGGTAAACCCCGCCGTCGCGCGTG
>RFUP01000442.1 GCA_009922885.1 Paracoccaceae bacterium | reverse complement strand
TTCTTCAGCCGAAGCTGCGGTGGCGCCGAGCGCTGCGATAAGCGCGAGGGCTGCAATACGCTTCATGGTTAAACTCCTTAAAATAGCATGCATGCACAGTTAGCATAACCTATTGGTCTATTTCTCTCAATCCTTTAGGATCTAAAATTCAGAAGTGTGGGAAATAAGCCCGGAATGAGTTTGCCGCTCATTTTTTTCGCTTCCCGGGAACGCGCGACGAGAATTCGGGTGGGCGCTTTGAAACCCATTGGATGAACTTCACAAGGTGCGGGTGGGATTTCAGGGCGTCTAGGCTGGAGAAGCTGCGGGCAAGTTCGGCTTCCGTGAGCGAGGCATGGATTTCCTTGTGGCAAATATGGTGCAACCGCACGGTTGGACCGCCTTTACCGCCCTTCAATTTGGGCACCAGATGATGCAGAGAAGAGGGAGCACTTGGCGGGATCGGGCGCTCGCAGAGCGGGCAGATCGGGAATTCCTCGTTGGTCATTTCAGGCCTTTGCTTGGCAATGGCTGGGAGAGCGGCAGTCTATTGAAGGTCGGTCGGAACATTAGGAGCGTTTTATGCAGGGGCAACCGGAGATCTTGGTGAAGGCTTTGGATTATGCCGCCCAAGGTAAGGCGATTGCGCTGGAGTGGCTGTTAAGCCCCGCGGCGTGGTCTCAACTCGGGTTGCTGATTGTTGCGTATCTTTTGGCGCTGCTGACGGCCCGTAGGCTGGGGCCGGTGCTGGATCAGCTCGTCAGGCCTGCGGAGGGGGCGTCTGGGCCAATTGCCAGTGTGCGCCGCACAGTTCTGCGGGCGCTGCCGCTGCTTCTGCCGCTTCTGGCTTACGTGCTGACGGGAGTGGGAGAGGGCGTAACGCGATCCATTTTCGGTTCGGGGGCGGTGATTGCCTTCGGCAAACGCGTGTTTCTCTTCTTCGCGGTGCGCGCGTTTGTGCGCGAGATCTTGTCGGATTCGTTTTTAAGGGCTTTGGGGCGGTTCGTTCTGGTGCCAGCGACGGCGCTTTATGTGATTGGCGCGCTGGATCCGCTGATGCTCAAGCTTGCCGAAATCCAGGTGGATCTGGGGAACATCTCGTTCTCGCTTCTGGCGCTGTTGCGCGGGGCGATTTCTGGTGCGTTGCTGTTCTGGCTCGGGCGGTGGTCCAACAGCCGAACGGAAGAAGCGATCCGCAAGCAGGAAGAACTGCGGCCAGCGACGCGCGAGTTGGCGACCAAGGTGGCGCAGATCGTTATTTTTGGCACGGCGTTCCTGCTTCTGATGTCGATCATGGGGATCGACCTGACGGCGATTGCGGTTCTTGGCGGTGCGCTGGGTGTCGGGATCGGGCTTGGCTTGCAGCAGATCGCAGCGAACTTCGTTTCGGGGATCATCCTTCTTCTGGAGGGGCAGACGACCGTTGGCGACTATGTGGAGCTTGATGGCGGGGAGAAGGGAACCATCGTCAAGATGACGGCGCGGGCCTGTATTCTGGAGACTTTCGACGGCAAATGGGTGGTAGTGCCGAATGACCATTTCATCACCAGCCGCGTGGTGAATTACTCGGATCAGGGCAGCGCGAACCGCTATGAGGCGGAGTTTTCCGTCTCTTACGACACGGACATCAACAAGGTGCCGGACATTATCGAGGCGGCGGTTTCTACCTTGCCGTTCGTCTTGAAAACGCCGGAAGGGCCGGATTGCGAGTTGCGGGCGTTCGGGGAGAGCGGGATCGATTTCTGCGTTGAATACTGGGTGAACGGGATCGACGACGGGAAGAATAAATACGGCTCGAAAGTGCTGTTTGCGATCTGGAACGCGCTGAAAGACGCGGGCATCGAGATTCCCTACCCGCATCGGGTCGTTGAGTTGCGTCAGCCAAAGTGAGTTATGCGCTGGTGATAGGGGCCGGGCCTGCGGGGCTGATGGCGGCGGAGGCGCTTTCGGGAGCGGGCTGCAAGGTGATCGTCGCGGAGGCGAAGCCTTCGGTTGGGCGCAAGTTCCTGATGGCGGGCAAATCCGGGCTGAACATTACCAAGGCGGAGCCGTTTGAGGCTTTCGCGGCGCAATATGGCGCGGCAGCTTCGTGGCTGCGGCCAATGCTGGAGGCCTTCGGGCCCGACGAGGTGCAGGATTGGATGCGCGGCCTCGGCGAAGAGGTGTTTACGGGCAGTTCG
>RFUP01000441.1 GCA_009922885.1 Paracoccaceae bacterium | reverse complement strand
GAGGGCGGCTTCGATGGTGAGGATCGGCTCTTCCTCGGAATAGCTCACCTTCGCCCGCGCGGCGGCACGGCGGGCGGCACCGTGGCTTTCCGCGACCACCAGAAACAGCGGTTGGCCGTGGAAATGCACAGGGCCATCCGAGAGGAGCGGCTCGTCATGGTTCGAGGGCGAGGTGTCGCAATCGCCGGGGAGGTCGGCGGCGGTGAGCACCTCGACGACGCCGGGCGCGGCGCGGACGTCGGAGAGGTCCATCGCGGTGACCTGCCCGCGGGCGATGGTGGCTTTGCCAAAGGCGAGGTGCAGCGTGCCTTTGGGGGTGGGGATGTCATCGACGTAGCGGGCTTGGCCCGTGACGTGGAGCGCGGCGGAATCGTGGGGAAGGGAAGCGCCCGTGCTCATGCGCGCACCTCCCTGATATCAGTCGCCTGCCCTTGGCTTTCGGCGAAGGCGCGCCAAAGGAGGGCTTCGGCGGTGCGGAGGCGGTAGGCGGCAGAGGCGCGGAGATCGGAAAGCGGTTGGTAATCTTCGGCAAAGCGCGCTGCGGCGGCGCGCATTGTGGTTTCCGACCAGCTTTGGCCCAGAAGTGCGGCTTCGACGGCGCGGGCGCGTTTCGGGGTGGCTGCCATGCCGCCGAAAGCGATGCGGGCGGAGGTGATCTTGCCATTCTCGACGGCGATATTGAAGGCACCGAGCACGGCGGAGATATCCTGATCCTGCCGTTTCGAGAGTTTCCAGACTTTGAGGTGGTCGGGTTGTTTCGGGATGGTGATGGCCTCGACAAATTCACCCGGTGCGCGGTCTTGTTTGCCATAGTCGAGGAAGAAGTCCTCCAGTGGCAGGCTGCGGCGCTTCTCGCCGTGGCGGAGGTGGAGCGTTGCCCCGAGCGCGATGAGGGGCGGGGGGCCGTCGCCGATGGGGGAGCCGTTGGCGATGTTGCCGCCGATGGTGGCGACGGCGCGGATTTGCGGGCTGGCGTAACGCGCGAGCATTGCCGCAAAAGACGGGTGGTGGCGCGCCATCAGGGGAATAAGCGCGGCGATGGTGACACCAGCGCCGATGCGGATCTCGGTATCGGTTTCCGTGATGGTTTGCAGATCGCGGACGCCTGCGAGGAAGATCAGTTCAGAGAGCGGGCGGAAGTGCTTGGTGACCCAGAGGCCGACATCGGTGGCCCCGCCGACGAGGGTGGCATTGGGGTGGGCGGCGTAGAGGGTGGCCAGTTCATCGGTGGTTCGGGGCTGGAGAGCGCCGAGGGGGGCGCTGCCCCCCGCCTGCGGCTCCCCCCGGGATATTTCGGCCAATATGAATGCGGGATCGTCCTGCATCCACACAGGCACAGGGGCGGTTTCGGCGGCGCGGGCGGCGCGGAGGATCGGGGCGTAGCCTGTGCAGCGGCAAAGGTTGCCTGCGAGGCCTGCTTCGTGGTCGGTTTCTCGGTTCAGGTGGTTGGCGGCCATTTGCGCGATGAAGCCCGGGGTGCAGAAGCCGCATTGGCTGCCATGATGGGCGATCATGGCCTCTTGCACGGGGTGCAATTCGCCCTTGGGGCCTTTGAGGCCTTCGACGGTGCGCAGTGCCTTGCCGTGGAGTTGGGGCAGGAAGAGGAGGCAGGCATTGACGGCGCGGGTGCCCGCCTCGTCGGTGAGGAGCACGGTGCAAGCGCCGCAATCGCCTTCGTTGCAGCCTTCTTTGGTTCCGGTGAGGCCGCGGGTTTCGCGTAGCCAGTCGAGAGCTGTGGTCGTGGGATCGACGTTTAATAGCTCCACGCTCTCTCCGTTGAGAAGAAAGGTGAGGGTCATGACTTCGTCCGCCGCGTTACCAAGTGCCCGGAGGGTGCGCGCCGTCGATGCGGCGTAGAGGGCGCGCGGGCCATGTCGATGGGAGCAAAGAAAGCCCACTCGGGGCGGGTTTGGCAATGAAAAAACTTGCCGCGCTGCGGCAGGTTTTTGGCTGTGCTGAAAAAATGGGCGCAATCAGAGAGTTGCGGCGAGGGTTTCGAGTTGGGTTGTGGCTTGGCCCCAGCCTTCTTCGAAGCCCATGGCGGCGTGTTTGTCGCGGTCGGCCTCCGTGGCATGGGTGACGGTGGCTACGTAGCGGGTGCCTGTGCCTTCGGGGGTGAGGCGGATTTCGGCGGTGAAGGGGAAATCGGTGGGGCCGGA
>RFUP01000045.1 GCA_009922885.1 Paracoccaceae bacterium | reverse complement strand
GCGTCTGGCGTGGGGCTGGCGTGCCATTCCCGGCGCATGGCCCATGCGGCGAAAAGGGCGAGGGCGGCAAAGGCCCATGCGAACGGTGAAAAGCCACCCAAGACGATGGGGGCGACGGAGGCCGCGCAGACGCCGAGAAGAGCGCCGGTTTCGCGCCAGCGGGCGAGGCGAATGTGGCCTGCGCCCGCGAGCCTGCCTGCAGTTTGGACGCCTTGGGCGTAGAAGAGGATGGTGAGGAACGAAAAGGCCGAGAAGACGCCTGCGAGCATAAGCGCGAACCACAGGAGCGGCGAAACGGGGGGCGTGATGGCGAAGAGGCCGAGCATCGAGAGCGCCATGAGGCCCGTGGCGAGGGCGGCGGCGCGGGGGCGGTTTTGCAGGCGACCTGCGAGGCGGCCCAAGAGCGGGTCTTGCACCACGTCAAGAAGGCGGAGCGCGAAGAGAACAGCGCCCAAGGCTGTGAGCGAAACGCCATAGGCATCCACATAGGCTTTGGGCGCGTGGATGTAGAGCGGCAGGCCTGCCGAGGCGAGGAGCGCGGCAAAGAGCGAGTAGGCTGGAAGGCGTGCTGCCTCGCGGCTCACCGCGAAACCTCGATGGGGGGCGGCTCGGGGCGGGTGCGGTAGATGGCACCTTTGAGCCTGAGCTTCAGCGCTTGCCAGAAAATCAGTCCGAAGACACGGCGCGCGCCAAGGGGGCGGCGAACCATCGCGGAGAGGAGGGATTTGGTGGTGAGGGCTTGGCGCGGGCCGCAGAGCGTGGCGATGAGGCCGCCGTTGCCGGCGGTGAAGTCGATCCAGATGCCAATGCGGTCGGGGCGGATGTCGAAGCGGAATTCGTAATGGCCCGCGATGGGCTGGAAGGGCGAGACGTGGAAGATTTTGCCTGCGTGGAGGTGGTCTTCGGGGGTGATCGGGCCGTTATCTTCGCGATGGCAAAGGTAGGAGTGGCGATCCCCGAAGGTGTTGTTCACTTCGGCGATCACGGTGCGGAGCGCGTTTTCGGCATCATAGCAAAGCCAGAATGAGACCGGATTGAAGACGTAACCAAGGACGCGGGGCTGTGCGAGCAACTCGATCCGCGCGGGGCTGGGGAGATGGTGCGCGGCAAGCACTTCGCGCACCCAAAGGGCACCGCGGCCCTGATCGGGGGGGCCGCCATGATCACGGTCTTGCACCGAGGCGAGGCCCCGGCGGTTGCGCTGGAAAAGGCGGGGGGCAGTGGGCTGGCTTTCGGCATCGAAGAGCACGTAGTCGATGCTGTAGCGGAAGGCGTTTTCGATATCGCCTTTGCGCCCGTGCCACGTGTGGCCCGTGATATGGTCGACGCGGCTCATTCTGCGGCGATCCGAACGTTGGAGCGGCGGAGAGCGCGGGCCACTTCGACGGCGGAATGGAGGCCGTCTTCGTGGAAGCCGTGGCGCAGCCAAGCGCCGCAGAACCATGTGTGGTTGGTGCCGTTGGTTGCGTTGATCCGCGATTGCGCGGCCAGCGCGCCCAGATCGTAGACGGGGTGGCGCAGCGTGGTCTGGTCGTAGATCAGATCGTCGCGGATGGGGCGGGTGCTGTTGAGGGTGACGAACATCGGGTCCGATTTGGGGATCGGCTGGAGGCGGTTCATCCAGTAGGTGAGGTCGATCCGGTCGGAGACCTTGCCCTCGGTTTCAACGTAGTTCCAGCTCGACCAGACCTTGCGCGAACGGGGCATGATGGCTTCGTCGGCATGGAGGACGATATCGTTCGGCTGGTAGCGGATCGCGCCGAGGTTGGCTTTTTCGGCGGGCGTCGGATCGGCGAGAAGGCGGAGCGCGTCATCGGAATGGGCGGCGATGACGACCTCGTCGTAGGCCTCCCATTCGCCCCCGTGAACGCGAACTTCTGCCCCGCCTTTGGCCGGGCGGCGCACGCCTTCGACGGGGGCACCGAGGCGCAGGGAGACGCCTTGGGTTTCGAGGCTCGCTTTCAGGCGCTTCACGTATTCGATGGAGCCGCCTTCAACAGTGAACCACTGGTGCTGGCCCGTGTGGGAAAGGAGCGCGTGGTTCTCGAAGAAGCGGATCATCGCGTGGGCCGGGAAATCGAGGATCTTCTCGACGGGGGTGGACCAGATCGCACCGGAGAGGGGCAGGAGGTAGTAGTTCGTGAACCATTCGCCCAAACGCAGATGGGCAAGGAATTCGCCGATGGTGAATTCGGGATGGGTGTTCGCGACATGGAGCGCGTTGTTATTGAAGCGCAGGATGTCGCGGATCATGCCGAGGAAGGCGGGGCGGAGGGCGTTTTTCTTCTGGGCGAAGAGCGCATCCAGATCGGCAAGACCGTATTCGATGGCCCCTCCCCTGAGCGAGGCGCCAAACGACATATCGGATTCGGTGACGGGGACTGCGAGGCGCTCGAAAAGTGCTGTCAGGTGCGGGTAGTTCACGTAGTTGAAGACGATAAAGCCTGTGTCGACGGGTTGATTGCCGTTCTTGCCCGCGATGATGGTGCGGGCGTGGCCGCCGAGGCGGGGTTCGGCTTCGAAGAGCGTGACATGGTGATGATCGGCGAGGAGGTGTGCGGCCCCCATGCCCGAGATGCCACCACCCACGACGGCAATGCGGCGGGGCGCGATGTAATTGGCTTCGAAGGGCATCGGGAACTCCCAGAGGATCATTTATACATCTGGTTACGCGGCGGCTTCGTGATTGGATGCAAAATTTCCACCAAATCGGGAAAAAGTTTCTGCGGCGTTTTGATCCAATTCAAAGGGAGCCGCGTAGAAACAGAATGTTGGTCGCTCACGAACTCATTATGGACACTGCTGGCTCGCATGGGGAGATAACCCGTGTTATCAAAGCCTATGGGCAGACGCCCCGGAAGGCAGTGATTGTGAACAAGGCAGACGACGCGGAAAAATGGGTGGAGTTGTTGCGCGCTGTGCGTGATCGGCAGGACCAGTCCGCATTTGCAGCGCTGTTTGCGCATTTCGCCCCAAGGGTGAAGGCCTTCCTCATTCGATCTGGCATGGACGCGGCACAGGCTGAGGAGTGCACGCAAGAAGTGATGGCAGCGCTCTGGACAAAGGCACATCTGTTCGATCCGGCAAGGGCTTCTGTTTCAACGTGGGTTTTCACGATTGCGCGGAACCGTCGGATCGACTTGGCGCGCCGCAATCGGCGGCCGGAGCCGGAAGACTTGCCTTGGGGGCCGGAAGCGGAGCCAGACCAAGAAGACGTGCTGCTTTTGCAGCAGGAAAGTGAAAACCTGGGCCGCGCGATTGCGACCCTTCCCGAAAAGCAGCGGGATCTGATTGAAAAGGCCTTCTACGGCGATCTTTCGCACAGCGAGATTGCTGAAATTACCGGCCTGCCCCTTGGCACGATCAAATCCCGCATCAGATTGGCGCTTGATCGGCTGCGCCACGCCCTTGCATGAGACGATGACTATGAAGAGCATTAAACACCACCTCACGGACGCCCTTTTGATGAGCTACGCGGCTGGCACGTTGCCGGAAGCGTTCGGCCTCGTCGTGGCGACCCATGTTTCCATGTGCGACGAATGCCGCGCGCGGGCGGAGAGCTTTGATGCAGTTGGCGGGGGCCTCCTGGAAGAAGGGCCTGTCTCGGCGGTTTCGGCGGATTGCCTTGCGGCGACGATGGCGCTGATCCGTGAGGCGAAGGCCGAGCGGGAAGAACGCAAGCCGCACGTGGCGGGGGTTTTGCCGCAACCGTTGCAGGATTACGTGGGCGGTGATCTGTCGGCGATCAAATGGCGTTCGGCAGGGCTTGGGGTGAAGCAGGCGATCCTCTCGACGGCAGACGGCGCGACGGCGCGGCTTCTCTATATTCCGGCAGGTGCGGCTGTGCCTGACCACGGGCACCGGGGCACGGAATTGACGCTTGTGTTGCAAGGCGCGTTCCGTGACCAGACCGACTACTTCGGTCGCGGCGATGTTGAGGTTGCCAATGAGGACCTTAAGCACACGCCTGTGGCCGATATCGGTGAGGATTGCATTTGTTTGGCCGCAACCGATGCGCCTTTGCGCTTCTCAAGCTGGCTGCCGCGACTGGCGCAACCCTTCCTCAAAATCTGAGGCGTTAGAAAAGAAAAAGGCCCGAGAGAAACCCCGGGCCTTTTCCTTTGGTGCGGCGGGATCAGTTGATCTTTTCGCCTTCAACCAGATTTGCGTCAGACGCCGGCGCGCTGGAAATCGCGATGCGGCGCGGTTTCAGGGCTTCGGGGACTTCGCGCACGAGGTCGATATGCAGCATGCCGTTTTCATGCGCAGCCCCCGTGACCTTCACGTGATCGGCCAGCGTGAAGCGGCGCTCGAAGGCGCGGGTGGCGATGCCACGGTGCAGGTAGGAGCGCTGGGTTTCATCCTCGGCCTTGCGGGCGGCGACGATGAGGGCATTTTCTTTCAGTTCCACCGAAAGCTCGTCGGCGGTGAACCCGGCTACGGCAACAGAGATGCGCCAAGCGGTGTCGCCTGTTTTCTCGATGTTGTAGGGGGGATAGCTGGGTTGAGCCACGTCATTGGTGAACACGCGATCCATCAGATCGGCGATTTGATCGAAGCCAACGGTGGCACGGTAAAGGGGAGCGAGATCAAAGCTACGCATGGGGGACATCCTCTTTCTGAGCGATACCTATGTTTGCGCCTTCCCGAGGGGACAGGCAGGGAACCGGGCCCCATGATGGGCATCCCGATAGGTTTCAGATGGGAAGGCGGCGGAGCGCTTTCAAGGGGGTGGCTCAGCCGCCCGCGCGGACGAATTTCGCGCCTGTCTGGCGGCGTTCCCCGATGGTGGAGATGCGCGCGGCACCTGTGCTGCCTTGGGGCAGGCCGATTTCGGCGCGGAGGCGTTGCTTGAGTTGGGGAAGGGTGCCCGCGAGATCGGTGCCGAGGGAAACTTTCGCGCCATCAAGATTGGCCTTGGCCGAAACGACCGAAACGATGCGAGGGCGGCCGAAATCGAAGGAGAAGACGGGGGCACCGGAGGAGCCGTAGTCCACATCGCAGGACATGACGAGGACGGCGGAAATCTTGTCTTTCACGCGGCAGGTGCGCTGGATCGAGGGGGCGGTGGCGCGGTCATGGGCGTAGGAGACCACACCGACATCTGCGCCCGCAGCGGGTTGGCTATCGACGGCGAAGGGATTGATGAGACCGTCGCGGATGGGTTCGGCGAGTTGGAGGAGCGCGATATCAGTGCGCACGCGATCCGCGCCGGGTTCGTGTTCGAACTGATAGGACGGATGCGAGACACCGCGTTTGACGGCGCGGGTGGCAACAGCGCGGCCACTTTGCCAGCCTGCGAGGAACTGGATCGTGGTGGGGTCGATCGCGGCGCCAGTGGTTTTGTCGAAGAGGCAATGCGCGGCGGTGAGGACCAGATCCTCGGCGATCAGGGCACCTGTGCAGAAGCCGCGCCCGCCGATGTCGAGATAGCCGACCGCTTCCCAACCGCGCGTGGCATCCCGGCTTTCAAGGCTACGGAGGCCTGAATCCTGAGCTTGGCCCATGGAGGCGAGGAAGATGAGGGCCGCTGACAGGGTTTTGCGCATAAGGGCTCCACGAGTGGTGTGGAGCCCTAGCTAGCTAACAGTTCTGGCGAAACTATGGCCGGATTAGCGCAACCTTGGGATGGATGGCGCGGACAGTCCGGGGTTTTCCATGGCGGCGGGTTTGGGGCCACCCGTGGCCCAGTCCAAGAGTTCGACCGTGTGGACGATCGGCACTTGGGTGCCCGAGCCGATCTGCATCATGCAACCGATATTGCCTGCCGAAATCACATCTGGGTTCTTGGCTTCCAGAGTGCGGACCTTGCGCGCCTTGAGTTGGGCAGAGATTTCCGGCTGCATCAGGTTATAGGTGCCCGCCGAGCCGCAGCAGAGGTGGCTATCAGCGGGTTCGACCACGGTAAAGCCTGCGCGCTTCAAGAGCGTTTTGGGGTGGTCCTTGATCTTTTGGCCGTGCTGGAGCGAGCAGGCGGCGTGATAGGCAACGGTGAGGTTCTTGGCGTCGCCTTGGGGCAGGTCGAGTTTCATCAGCACTTCGCTCACGTCCATCGCGATGGACGAGACGCGGGCGGCATCGGCGGCCAGCGCATCGGTGCGGAACATATGGCCATAATCCTTGACCGTAGTGCCGCAGCCTGAGGTGTTGATGACGATCGCATCAAGGCCTTCACCGTCCATCTCGCGCACCCAAGCGCGGATGTTCTTGGCGGCGCTCGCATGGGCGTCTTTCTCGCGGCCCATGTGATGGGTGAGGGCCCCGCAGCAGCCCATGCCTTCCGGGATCACCACATCGCAGCCGAGGCGGGTGAGGAGGCGGATGGTGGCGTCGTTGATATCGGTATTGAGCGCTTTCTGGGCACATCCTGTCATCAGCGCGACGCGCATTTTGCGGGGTGCCGCGGTGGCGTGCGTTTGCGGGTCGTCGTTGCGGCTGACAGGCGGGATGCGCTTCGGAGCCATTTCGAGCATCGCTTTCAGGCGTGCATCGGGCATCAGGAACGCGAAGGGGCGGCCGATTTTCGCGCCGAGAAGCGCGAGGCGGAAACGCGTGGGGTAGGGGATGATCTGCGCGAGCGTCCAGCGGAGAACGCGGTCCATCAGGGGGCGCTTGTAGCGCTGTTCGATATAGGCGCGGGCGTGATCGACAAGGTGCATGTAATGCACGCCGGAGGGGCAGGTGGTCATGCAGGCGAGGCAGGAGAGGCAGCGGTCGATATGTTTGACGGTGGTCGGATCGGGCTGGCGCTCGTTTTCGAGCATGTCCTTGATGAGGTAGATGCGGCCGCGGGGGCTGTCCAATTCGTCGCCCAAGACTTGATAGGTGGGGCAGGTGGCCGTGCAGAAGCCGCAATGCACGCAGGCGCGCAGGATTTCATTGGCGCGCTGGGTGCCGGGATCTTTGAGCTGGTCGGGTGTGAATGTGGTTTGCATCAGCCCATGATCCCCGGATTGAAGATGGCGTTCGGGTCAAACTCGCGGCGGATCGCAGCGGTGATCGCGGCGACGGGGGCGGGTTCGGGTTGGAAAACGGGCACTTCGGCGCGCAGGGCTTCGGAGCCGCGAATGAGAGTTGCGTGACCTCCGAGTGGGGCAATCGCCATGCGGAGGCGTGTGGATGCCTCTGCGGTTTCGGGCAAGCAAAGCCAGACAAGGCCGCCGCCCCAATCGAGGAGTGCGTTTTTCTCTTCGCCCAAGGCGGCGAGGAGTTTCGGGCCATCGGTGGGTTTGACCGAAACACGCCAGACGGCGCCTTCGCGGGTGGTGAAGGGTGTCACGTCGCGCACTTCTTGCCAGAGGGCGGCGCTGGTGTCGTCCGCCACCGCTTCCCAGCCTGCGCCGAGGGTCTTCGCCAGCGCGTCGCGGCGGTAGGCGACCGATCCGGGCAGGCCTTCGATGCGGACGCGGGCTTCGCCATTGATCCAGGCCGCGCCTGTCACGTCGAAGGGTGTGCCGAGGGCGGCGGTGAGGGCGGTAACGCCATCGGCGGCCGAGAGGCCGGACTTCACCAGTGTGACTTCGGTGGCGGGCTTGGCGAGCACTTTGAAGCTCGCTTCGGTGAGCACGCCCAAGCTGCCCCATGAGCCTGCCATGAGTTTGACGAGGTCATAGCCCGTGACGTTCTTCATCACGCGACCGCCGTTTTTCAGGATGCGGCCACGGCCATCGACGAAGCGGACGCCGAGCAGAAAGTCGCGGCAAGCGCCCACGGCCACGCGGCGGGGGCCGGAGATATTGGCGGCGACCATGCCGCCCACGGTGGGTTCGCCCGAAGTGCCCAAGAGGGCGCGCCAATCGGCGGGTTCGAAGGCGAGGCGTTGGCCTTCCTTGGCGAGGGTGGCGCTGACTTCGCTGAGCGGCGTGCCCGCCTTGACCACGAGCGTCAGCGCGCCCGGTTCGTAATCGACGATGCCTGAAATAGCGGCAGAGGAAAGGACTTCGCCCTTCTGCGGGGTGCCGACGTCGCGGGTGCCGCCGCCTTGAATCTGAAGCGGCGCGGTGCGGCCTGCGATGAGCGCGGCGAGATCGGCCTCTGAGGTGGGCTGAAGCATGGCTTTGGCTTTCTTTCGGATCAGGCGGCGCGGCGCGGTTCGGAGGCGGCGAGCGGGAAGACCTTGGCGGCGTTGAGGAGCCATTTCGGGTCGAACACGTCTTTGATCCGCATCTGGATGTCGAGATCATCGGGGGCGAATTGCACGGTCATCAGGTCGCGCTTCTCGATGCCGACGCCGTGTTCGCCAGTGAGGCAGCCGCCGACTTCGACGCAGAGCTTGAGGATTTCCGCGCCGAAGCGTTCGCACAGTTCCAGATCGCCGGGTTTGTTCGCATTGTAGAGGATGAGCGGGTGCATATTGCCGTCGCCTGCGTGGAACACGTTACCCACATCAAGGCCGAAGTCTTTGGACATTTCGGAAATACGGCGCAGCACGTAGGGGAGTTGGCTGACGGGGATGGTGCCGTCGAGGCACATGTAATCGTTGATCTGGCCCATCGCGCCGAAGGCGGATTTGCGGCCGAGCCAGATGCGCTTGGCTTGATCCTCGTCGGCGGCTTCACGAAGTTCGACGGGATTGAAGGTGCGGGCAATCTCAAGGATGAGGCCGAGTTGTTCGGCGATTTCGGCCTCCGATCCTTCGACTTCAACAATGAGGAGCGCTTCGCAATCGGGGTAGCCGGCTTTAGCGAAGGCTTCGGTGGCGCGGATGCAGGGGCGGTCCATGAATTCGATGGCGACGGGCAGGACGCCTGCCTTGATGATGGCGGACACGCAAGCCCCTGCGACTTCGTTCGCGTCAAATCCCATCAGAACGGGGCGCGCGCCCTCGGGTTTGGGAAGGATGCGGAGCGTGGCTTCGGTAACGACGCCGAGCTGGCCTTCAGAGCCGCAGATCACACCCAAGAGGTCTAGCCCGCCCGCATCGAGATGCGCCCCGCCGATTTCGAGGATGCTGCCATCCATCGTGACCATGGTGACGCCGAGAAGGTTATTGGTGGTCACGCCGTACTTGAGACAATGCGCGCCGCCCGAGTTCATGGCGACGTTTCCGGCGATGGCGCAGGCGAGTTGCGAGGAGGGATCGGGGGCGTAGAAGAAGCCATCGGTTTCCACGGCACCCGTGACAGAAAGGTTGGTGCGGCCCGATTGGACGCGGATGAAGCGGTTGGCGTAATCCACTTCCAGCACATCGTTCATGCGGGCCACGCCGAGGATCACGGCATCGGCGGTGGGCATGGAGCCGCCCGCAAGCGAGGTGCCCGCGCCGCGTGGCACGACCGGAACACCCATGGCGTGGCAGACTTTCAGCGCGGCCGCGACTTCGGCGGTGTTCGCGGGCAGAACGGCGCAGAGTGGTGCGCAGCGGTAGGCCGAGAGTGCGTCGCATTCATAGGCGCGGGTTTCTGCCGGATCGTCGATCACAGCGGATTTGGGAAGGACTTCGCGCAGACGAGCAACGATTTCCGCTTTCCGCGCCAATACGTTGGCGTTGGGTTCTGGCATCTGCATGGAGCACCTCCCTGAATTGGTAAGAATTTATAACCAGTGGTGGCGAAAATACCAGAGTTTTTTCCGCTCGCGCGCTGCGGCATCTTGCGAAGGAACCATGTTCGGGGCGAGAACGGGGAAAAGGAGATTGCCATGGCTTGGGTCAAAATCATCCATATTCTCTGCGTGATGGGGTGGATGACCTCGATTTTCGCGGTGCCGCGCGCGCTGATCTACTGGCGCCGGGAGTGGGATCGTTTGGGCGAGTTCGGGCCATTGGGGGATTTGACCATAAGGCTTTACCGATTCTCTGCGGGGTTGGCTGTGATTGCAATTGCGACGGGGCTTTGGCTTGGCTGGGACATGGGGTTTCCGGCGTGGGTGCATGCAAAGCTGACCGTCGTTGCGCTATTGGCAGGACATTACATCTGGACCGGGCGCTTGGTGCTGAGGGCGCGGAAGGGGATCTTCGAGCAGACGGATTTCTATCTGCGGGTTTTCAATGAAATCAGCGTGCTCGCCACCATCGGCGTGCTGTGGCTGGTTGTAACGCAGCCGTTCTGAGCCATGCAGGGCGCGCTTTCATTTCCGCATTTCGGGCTGGATGATTTCGGGGCGATTGCGTTCTTGATCCTCGCTTGGGTGTTGATCGGCTGGCACATCGAGCATCCGCCGAAAGCGCGGCCTTCTGTGACGAAACTCGTGACCGAGTACCGCCGCGAGTGGATGCGGCAGATGGTGGAGCGCAACCCGCGTATTTTCGACTCGCAAACGCTTTCCTCCCTGCGGCAAGGGGCTTCGTTCTTTGCTTCGGCGACGATGATCGCGATTGGTGGCGGATTGGCGCTCATCGGCAATTCGGAGCGGTTGGTGGGCGTGGCCTCTGATCTTGCCATCGAAGCGCCAGCGATTGTGTGGGAGATCAAGGTGCTCTTGATCCTCTTCTTCCTGACAAACGCGTTTCTGAAATTCGTCTGGTCGCATCGCCTGTTCGGCTATTGCGCGATTGTGATGGCGGCGGTGCCGAACGATCCGGCGGACCCGCAAGCGCTGCCACGGGCGGCGAAGGCGGGCGAGATCAACATCACGGCGGCGAAGAGTTTCAATCGCGGTTTGCGCTCGGTCTATTTCTCGCTCGCGGCTTGTGGCTGGCTGGTCGGGCCGCTGGTGCTGGTGGGCGCGACGGTGGTGACGGCATCGGTGCTGTGGCGGCGAGAATTCGCCTCGCAATCGCGCGGCATTCTGATGGGGGTGGCCGATGGCATGGGCCACACAGAGACGTGACGGGACAAGCCACATCTGCCATGATAATTGACGATGTCATGAAATACGCACTCGCCCTGTTTTTGCTCGCTTCCCCTGCGTTCGCCGATCAGCCCGTTGTCGA
>RFUP01000440.1 GCA_009922885.1 Paracoccaceae bacterium | reverse complement strand
AAAGTGCAGGGCAATTACCGCCTCACCGATGATGACGGCCACGATGTCCGCCACATCATCCTCGATTTCGACGGTCAGCCCTTCCCCGTGCTCGAAGGCCAGTCCATCGGCATCATCCCTCCGGGCACCGACGCAGACGGCAAACCGCACCTGCCCCGCCTCTATTCGGTCTCCAGCCCGCGTGACGGCGAACGCCCGAACTACAACAACCTCTCCCTCACCGTGAAACGCGAAGAGGGCGGGCTCTGCTCAAACTATGTCTGCGACCTGAAGAAGGGCGATGAAGTGCAAGTCACCGGGCCCTTCGGCGCAACCTTCCTGTTGCCCGACGATCCCTCTGCCCGCCTTCTCATGATCTGCACAGGCACAGGCTCCGCCCCCATGCGCGCCTTCACCATGCGCCGCCAGCGCACCGTCGGGGCAAAATCCGGCGGCATGCTGATGTTCTTCGGTGCCCGCTCGAAAGGCTCGCTTCCCTATTTCGGCCCCCTCAGCAAAGTGCCGGAAAGCCTTCTGAAGCAGCACCTCGTCTTCTCCCGCGCCGAAGGCCAGTCCAAGGAATACGTGCAGGATCGCCTCCGCTCCGAGGAAGATGAAGTGGCCGAGATGCTGCAAGATCCCAAGACCCATATCTACATCTGCGGCCTCCGCGGCATGGAAGAAGGCGTCGAACAAGCCTTTACCAACATCGCAGAATCCTTCGGCGAACAGTGGAGCGCCCTACGAGACACCATGCGAGAAGAAGGCCGCTACCACGTGGAGACCTATTGAGTGGGCTACCAGCACGAAATCCGCGTCACCTGGGGCGATTGCGACCCTGCCAAAATCGTCTACACCGCGCGGATTCCGTGGTTCGCCCTCGATGCAATCAACGCATGGTGGGAACACCACCTCGGCGGCGATGGCTGGTTCCAGATGGAACTGGACCGCAACCTCGGCACCCCGTTCGTCAACATGAACCTCGACTTCCGCTCCCCGATCACACCCCGCCATCGGCTGATCTGCGATGTCGCCCCCACACGCCTTGGCGAAACCTCGATTTCCTTCCGCGTGATCGGGCGTCAGGATGGCAAGCTATGCTTCGAGGGCCGCTTCACCTGCGTCTTCATCGTCGCCAACGAATTCCGCAAAACCAAGCCCCCTGCGGCCGTTGTCGAACTGATCACACCTCTTCTGGAACCGGATCCCGCCCCTTGATGTGTTACTCAAGGCACCGTATGTGAACTATAATGCATCACGAACGGCGGGTGCCAGCGTAAGGGCCACAATGGGCGAGATCACCAACTTCAAAGGCGAAGCCCAATCTTCCGCTCCTTTGTCGGCGGAAGCGCTCCTCATCCAGCGCGTGGCCGAACGCGTCCGCCGCGCGCGCGAGCGCAAAGGCATCCCCCGCCGCGTGCTTTCGGAACGCTCCGGCGTATCGCCGCGTTATCTGGCCCAACTCGAAGCGGGCGAAGGCAACATCTCCATCGCGCTCCTGCACCGCGTCGCCGAGGCGCTTGATCACCGCATGGAATGGCTGGTCTCCGAGGAAGACCCTTGGGAAAGTGAAGCCATTCGGGTCGCGGAAATGTTCAAATCGGCCCCCGGCCCGGTGCGCGCCCAAGTGCTCGACCTGCTCTCGCCGCTACCCGTCGCCGAACTGAAAGCAAACCGCATCTGCCTCATTGGCTTGCGCGGGGCGGGTAAATCCACACTCGGTGCCCGCGTCGGCGCGAAACTGGGCATGCCATTCGTCGAGCTGAACCGCGAGATCGAGGAAATCGCCGGGATGCCCGTCACCGAGGTCATGGCCCTTTACGGCCAAGAGGGCTACCGCAAACTCGAGTCGCAAGCCATCAACCGCATCATTGCCACGCATCAGAGCCTTATCCTCGCCGTTGCAGGCGGTATCGTGGCCGAACCGGAAACCTACGCAACGCTCCTTTCCCGTTTCCACACAATCTGGGTGCAGGCCTCTCCCTCCGAGCATATGAACCGCGTTCGCGCGCAGGGCGACACCCGCCCGATGGCCGGAAATCCCGAAGCGATGGAACAACTCAAATCCATCCTGTCCAGCCGCGAAGCCCTCTACGCCCGCGCCGAGGCCCGCCTCGATACCACCGGTCGCTCGCCTGCCGACTCGATGGAAGACCTGATCACCCTGATCGCCAACCGCGGC
>RFUP01000439.1 GCA_009922885.1 Paracoccaceae bacterium | reverse complement strand
GCCTCATGGCTATCACAAATCGTTGCCCGATGCGCCCATCTCCCAGCCCTCTACAGTGGCTAAAAGCCTCAATCGCGCAGTTGGTGGACGACTTCAGAGCGGAATTCGCGGCCGTACAGGATCAGCACCACCAAAGCGGTGGCAACCACCAGGGCGACGGGCGAGAAGAACCAGGCCATCGTCCGCATGCCCCGGATAGCCGGAACCATGGCGGACGCGCGTCAGGCCGTCGCGGACTATGATGGCATGATCTTCAAACATTTCTACGAGAGCTTCCTGCCCGCATCGATCCGTGAACAGATTGACGTCACGCCGGATACACCGTTCGAAGAGCTTGTGGACCCGATGGTGGCAACCGGCCTGCGCTTGACGTGATGCCATCGAGTGTGGGCAATGCCGCGCCTCCTCTTAAACGAGGCGCGTGGGAAATCGCTCCGGCGGTAGGTGGCAAGACGACCGTGGTCAAGGACATTGCGAAATCCCTTGACCATCGCCTCGAAAGGCTCGGCGCGGGTGGGCGGACTTTTGGCCTGCAATGCGGGGGGCGTGAACGTCTTGCGTTATGGCAATGCGCGCGATTTGTGCCTCGGGCTTGAGGTGGTCTTTGCCGATGGCACGGTCTGGCATGGGCTGTCGCGGCTTCGGAAGGACAATACGGGCTATGACTTGCGGAATCTCATCGTCGGGTCCGAAGGCACTCTCGGGGTGATCACGGCGGCTTCGCTGAAGCTGGTGCCGCGCCCTGCGGGGGAAGGCACGGCGCTGATGGTGGTGCCTGATCCGGAAGCGGCGCTGAAGCTTCTGGCGCTCGCGCGCGACCATATGGGCGAGGCGGTGAGTGCGTTCGAGTTGATGAGCGGGATGGGGCTGCGGTTTCTCGAAGAGAAATTGCCCGACCTGCGCCGCCCCTTCGAGGAGGCGCCCGAGTGGTTCGTGTTGATCGATGTGGGCTTGGCGAAGGGGCTCGATCCGGCGGAGGCCTTGGAGGCCCTTTTTGCCGATGCTTTCGAGGCGGAATTGGTCACGGACGGGGTGATCGCGCAATCCGAGGCGCAGCGGCATGAATTCTGGGAGGTGCGCGAGCAGATCCCCGAAGCGAACCGCCGTGTGGGGGCGATTTCCTCGCATGACATCTCGGTGCCTTTGGGCGAGATCGCCGAGTTCATCCGCCGCGCCGACGTGCATTTCGCCGCGATGGGCGATGTCAGGATCAATTGCTTCGGCCATCTGGGCGACGGCAATCTGCATTACAACGTTTTCCCCGCGGAGGGGCGGACCAAGGCCGACTATCTCGACCGCCGCGACGCGATCAAGACGGCCGTGCATGACATCAGCCATGCTTTGGGCGGATCACATTCGGCGGAGCACGGGATCGGGCGTTTGAAGGTCAAGGATCTGGTGACCTATGGTGATCCGGTGAAAATCGGGATCATGCGCGAGATGAAGCGGGTGCTGGACCCGAAGGGTATTCTCAATCCGGGGGCTGTGCTGGGCTGATTGGCCCCGGAACGGGTAAGGGATCAAGACGGAAACGTGAGGGGCGCTGCCCCTCACACTCCCCGGGATATTTGAACCAATATGAAAGGTGATGCGATGAGCGAGGCGGTGATCGGGGTCATTGGCGGTTCGGGTGTTTATGACATCGAGGGGCTGGAAGGCGCGGCGTGGGTGACGGTGGAGGGGCCTTGGGGCGCGCCGTCGGACCAGCTTCTGGTCGGGCATTTGCGGGGCGTGAAGATGGTGTTTCTGCCGCGCCACGGGCGGGGGCATGTGCATTCGCCGACTTCTGTGCCCTATCGCGCCAATATCGATGCGTTGAAGCGTTTGGGCGTGACGGATGTGATTTCCGTTTCTGCTGTGGGCTCGTTCCGCGAGGAGATGGCACCGGGGCATTTCGTGGTGGTGGACCAGTTCATCGACAGGACCTTTGCGCGGGAGAAATCCTTCTTCGGGCCGGGCTGCGTGGCGCATGTTTCGGTGGCCCATCCGACGTGCCCGCGGCTTTCAGTAGCTTGCGCGGAGGCGGCTGAGGCGGCGGGGGTGATGGTGCATCGGGGGGGCACGTATCTGGCGATGGAAGGCCCGCAATTTTCGACCTTGGCGGAGAGCCGGATGTATCGCGAAAGCTGGGGCGCGGATGTGATCGGCATGACCAATATGCC
>RFUP01000438.1 GCA_009922885.1 Paracoccaceae bacterium | reverse complement strand
GAGTTTACCTCGGATGTGGTTGTGGTTGTTCGCTTCCAAGGCCCGCGCGCCAACGGGATGCCCGAGCTTCACGGCCTCACGCCCACGCTTTCGGTTCTCTTGGATCGCGGCTTGAAAGTGGCGCTTGTGACCGATGGCCGGATGTCTGGCGCGAGCGGCAAGGTGCCTGCCGCGATCCACCTGAGCCCGGAAGCCGCCATGGGTGGCCCTCTGGCAAAACTGCACGACGGAGACCTCGTGCGCGTCGATGCCGTTGCAGGAACGCTGGAGGTATTGACTGAAGGTTGGCAAAGCCGCCCGCTCGCCCTCTCCACGGCCCCTGCCCCTGCGGGTGCAGGCCGCGAGTTGTTCGACCTCTTCCGCCAAGCCGTTGGCCCCTCTACAGACGGGGCCAGCGCCATTCTGACCGGAGCCATTTATGACCCCCGCTGAAATGTCCGCGCATCTGCGCGCTGTTTGCAAGAAAGCCCCCATGATTCCGGTTCTGGTGATCGAAGACGCGGCACGTGCAGCCGATCTGGCGCGTGCCTTGGTGGCGGGCGGTTTGCCGATCCTTGAAATCACCCTCCGCACCGAAGCCGCCTTGGCCGCGATCACGGCAATGGCCGCTGTGGAGGGAGCAATCGTCGGTGCAGGCACGGTGCTCACCCCGTCGGATGCCGAAGCCGCCAAACGCGCGGGCGCAACTTTCGCGGTGTCACCGGGGGCGACACCCGAATTGATCGACGCCTGCATCGCGCTCGATCTGCCGATCCTTCCGGGCGCTGTGACACCATCGGAAGCCATGGTTCTGAATGCGCGCGGTTTCGACCTGCTGAAATTCTTCCCCGCAGAGCCCTATGGCGGGGTTGGCACGCTGAAAGCCTTGGCTGGCCCCCTGCCCCGCATCAGCTTCTGCCCCACGGGCGGCATCACCGAAGCGAGCGCCCCGAGCTATCTGGCTTTGCCGACTGTGCCTTGCGTCGGCGGAAGCTGGGTCGCGCCAACTGCGCTGGTGCGCGCAGGCGATTGGGCGGGGATTACGGCGCTTGCCGCGAAGGCCTCAGCCCTCAAAGGCTAATCACATCTCGCCGCGTTCGCGTGAGCGCCAGCCGCCCCGTCGGCGCGGCGCGTTCATGCGTTGAAGCCCTTCGCGCATCACTTGCGTCATCGGATGGCCCTCAGCGGCGTGGCGTTCGAGAAGTTGCGGCAAGGCCGCCACGGAATCGACGCCCAGAGGCAGGCTCAAGGCCCAGTCGAGGAAGATCGAGCGGCATTCCTCTTCCGTGATCCCGTCGATCTTGAACGCTTCCGCGATCAAATGCTTCGGGTCCAACTCGTCGCCATAGGTCTTCATTCTACACTCCCGGGTTGGCGCGCCAAGGCGGCAACCACATTCTCTGCAGCCTCACGGCTCATCTCTCCCAGCGTCGCGGCAAGGCTTTCGATGGTTTCCTCGCCCGTTTCCGCCAAGAGCATCCGGCATCCACCCTCGCCAATCGCCGCCGGATCGAGCGGCTTCTCGGACAGAAGCCGCGCCACCGACTGCACTTTCCAGCATAGGTCATAGGCGGCCGCCAGCTGGGCGCTTTCCGCGGCATTGATCCAGCGAATTGCGACACCTGCTGCCAAACCCTCGCTCGTGCCCCGCGCCAATGTGCCTACCATCAGCGCAGCGCCTTGGGCGAGAAGCTCGATATCCTGCAACCGCCCCGGCCCGATCTTCGCGTCCCACGGGCCTTCGGGTGATTTCGCCGCTGCGATCCGGTCGCGCATATCGGCCACATCGGCAATCACCTTGGCCGCCTCGTGCTTGGTTCCGAGGATTTCGGCGCGGAAGGCTTCGATGTTTGCCCCCACAGCCTCCGACCCCGCCACAACACGCGCCCGCGTCAGCGCCAGATGCTCCCATGTCCAGGCCTGTGCGCGCTGGTATTCCATGAAAGAGGCAAGCGATGTGGCCACCGGGCCTTGGGTACCCGAGGGCCTGAGGCGCATGTCGATCTCGTAGAGCCGCCCTTCGGGCATGAGCGCCGAAACCGCCGTGACCATGGCTTGCGTGAGCCGCGCATAATAGGTGCGCGCAGGCAACGGGCGGCGGCCCTCGCTCGCCTCTACGCCATCCGCGTCATAGATGACGATCAGATCGAGATCGGAGGCCGCGTTGAGCCGCTTCGCCCCCA
>RFUP01000437.1 GCA_009922885.1 Paracoccaceae bacterium | reverse complement strand
GCATTTACAGTAGCTAAAGTATATAGTTCTGTAGCCGCATTAACAGCTGATACTAGCCCAACTGGTATAGTTAGTGGACAATTTGCACTAATTGATACTGGTAATGCACAAGATGCTGATAATAGCAAACTATACTTGTGGAATGGTAGTACCTATCAGTATATCAATGATCTTAGTGGTACAGCAGGTATACAAGGTGTAGCTGGTAGTACTGGGCCTATGGGTAATACTGGCTTACAAGGTGTGCAGGGTACAACTGGTGTACAAGGTACTAGCGGTGTTATTGGTAGCACTGGTGGTCAGGGTGTACAGGGTACTCAAGGTATACAAGGTGTGCAGGGTACTGTGGGTGTGCAAGGTATACAGGGTATAGGTGCTGGACTAGCAGTAACTGAGTACACTACCTATACATATACTGGTGACGGCACTACTACTAGTTATGCAGCGGTAAGTGGCCTAACAGTTCATACTGTACTTGTTGTAGTAGATGGTGTTACACAACTACCAACTACAAATTATACTATAAGTGGCAGCAATGTAGTATTTACTAGCGCACCACCTAATAGTAGTATAATTCAGCTTCGTATACTAGGTGGATTAATAGGCATACAGGGTACGCAAGGCTTACAGGGTGTACAGGGTACTCAAGGTGTGCAGGGTGCACAGGGTGTACAAGGTAATACTGGTATACAAGGTGTACAAGGTGTTGGAGCTGGACTAGCAGTAACTGAGTATACTACATTTACATACACTGGTGACGGTACTACAACTAGTTATGCTGCAGTAAGTGGGCTAACAGTTCATACTGTATTAGTAAGTGTAAACGGTATTACACAGCTACCAACTACAAATTATACTATAAGTGGTGCTAATGTAGTATTTGTTAGTGCGCCACCTAATACTAGTGTAATTCAACTGCGTGTACTTGGTGGACTAATAGGTATACAAGGTACAACTGGAAATACTGGTTTGCAAGGTGTTCAAGGTACAATTGGTGCACAAGGTACAACTGGACTTGCATTTACAGTAGCTAAAGTATATAGCTCTGTAGCGGCACTAACAGCTGATACTAGTCCAACTGGTATAATTAGTGGACAATTTGCACTAATTGATACTGGTAACGCTCAAGACGCAGATAATAGCAAGCTATACTTGTGGAATGGCAGCAGCTATCAGTATATCAATGACCTTAGCGGTACAGCAGGTATACAAGGTATTACAGGCACTCAAGGCACTCAAGGCACTACTGGTGTGCAGGGTACACAAGGTGTGCAGGGTGCAGGTGCTGGACTAGCAGTAACTGAGTATAGTACCTATACATATACCGGTGATGGAACTACTAGTAGTTTCGCTGCTATTAGTGGTCTAACAGTACATAATGTAATTGTAACGCTAAACGGTATCATGCAGTTGCCAACTAACAGCTATACTATCAATGGTAGTAACATTGATTTTGTAGTTACACCACAATTAGGTACCGTAATACAAATTCGTGTACTAGGTGGACTAATAGGACCCCAAGGCGTAGCAGGCGTACAAGGACCAGCAGGTGCACCAACACCAGCAACAACACAGGTAAAAAGACTTTTATGGTTTACAAGTTAGGATTATTACATGAAAATAATAGTTTTAGATTCAACCGCTAAGAGTATTAAGGCTGTATTAGCCAGCAGCGTAGCTACTAGTAATCCTGATTTTGTAGTGGCCTATGCTGATACAAGCGATAATACTTTTTCGGAATTAAGCAGTGATGGACAGCTCAATGGCACCACAGATGTTACATTAGTCAGTGCACCTGCTAGTGGTGTTAAACGTGCTATTAAATCAATTACTATATACAACCGTGACACAGCAGCTGTCACGGTTAGTATAAAATTTGACAATGGTGGCACACAGCGTATACTGCAACGTGTTCAACTGGTCAGTGGCGAAACCTGGCATAGTGATGAACTAACCAAGCTATCACCAGGCGGCAGTGACACGCAGGTACAGTTTAATGATTTGGGCACACTGGCTGGCAGCAGTAACTTTACCTACAACAAAACTACTAGTGTACTAACACTAGGTGCAAATCCTGTACTTACTGCTGGCACTGCCAACGGTGTTTTGTACCTCAACGCCTCCAAGGTAGCGACAAGCGGTAGTGTGCTTACCTTTGACGGAGCGCAACTTGGTGT
>RFUP01000436.1 GCA_009922885.1 Paracoccaceae bacterium | reverse complement strand
GTCTTTCCGGTGCTCTCGCCGCTCGCCATTGATCCAGCGCACCCTTTCCCGTTCATCCCGAACACGGGCTTCTGCCTCGCCCTTCAACTCGAACGCCGCCGCGACAAACGCCCGCTCCAAGCGCTCCTGCCCATCCCAGCGCAGGTCAACCGTTTCATTGCCCTGCCCGCCGCTCCGGGCCAGCACCGCTTCCTCCCGCTCGAAGAACTGCTCCTCAAGCATCTCGACAAGCTCTTCCCCGGCTATGAGCTGAACGGCCATTGCAGCTTCCGCGTCCTCCGCGATAGCGATCTCGAAGTCGAGGAAGAGGCCGAAGATCTCGTGCGCGAATTCGAGACCGCCCTGAAGCGCCGCCGCCGAGGCGAAGTGGTGCGGATGAAAATCTCTGTCGACGCCCCCAGCGATCTGCGCTCGACCATCATGGAAGAGCTGGGCATAAAAGGCGATGAAGTTGTTGAAATTGAAGGCCTAATTGGCGTTGCCGACCTCAAGGAACTGGTGCTCGATAGCCGCCCTGAGCTGCTCTGGCCGCCTTTCGCCCCCCGTGTTCCCGAGCGCGTCCAAGACCATGACGGCGATATGTTCGCCGCCATTCGCCAGAAAGACATGCTCCTGCACCACCCCTACGAAACCTTCGATATGGTCGTGCGGTTCCTGGCCCAAGCCGCGCGCGACCCCGATGTGGTGGCGATCAAGCAAACGCTTTACCGCACCTCCAAGAACTCCCCCATCGTGGATGCACTCTGCGAAGCCGCCGAAGACGGCAAGTCCGTCACCGCCCTCGTGGAGCTGAAGGCCCGCTTTGACGAAGCCGCCAACATCCGCCAGTCCCGCCGCTTGGAACGCGCCGGTGCGCATGTGGTTTACGGCTTCATCGACCTGAAAACACACGCAAAAATTTCCACGGTCGTACGCCGCGAAGGCGAAAACCTCGTCACCTATACACACTTCGGCACGGGCAATTACCACCCGATCACCGCCCGGATTTACACCGACCTCAGCTTCTTTACCTGCGACAGCCGCTTGGGCCGCGACGCAACCAAGGTCTTCAACTACCTCTCCGGCTACGTGCAGCCGGAAGAGCTTGAAAACATTGCGATTTCTCCGATCTCTCTGAAGCCGAAACTTCTGGAGATGATCAAGAAGGAAATCGCCCATGTCGAAGCCGGACGCCCCGGCGAAATCTGGGCGAAGATGAATTCGCTGATCGACCCCGAAGTGATCGACGCGCTTTATGTCGCCAGCCAAGCCGGTGTGAAAATCAGCCTCGTGGTGCGGGGCATCTGCGGATTGCGCCCCGGAATCAAAGGCTTGTCCGAGAACATCCGCGTCAAATCCATCATCGGCCGCTTCCTCGAACACAGCCGCATCGTCTGCTTCGGCAACGGCCACGGCCTGCCTTCGAAGCAAGCGAAGGTCTATATTTCCTCCGCCGACTGGATGGGCCGGAACCTCAACCGCCGCGTGGAAACACTGGTCGAGATCGAAAACCCGACCGTGAAAGCCCAGATCGTCAGCCAGATCATGGCCGCAAACCTCGCTGACGTTGCGCAAAGCTGGGTGATGGCACCGGACGGAAAATTCACCCGCGCCACACTCACCGAAGGCGAATTCGCCTTTTCTGCGCACCGTTTCTTCATGGAAAACCCCTCCCTTTCCGGCCGTGGGTCAAAAGGAGCAAGCGACGTTCCGAAATTGACCCACACCGACGATTGACGCATATCCAGAGTCGAGATGCGCGAGTCACACGATCTGGAAAGAGCCTAGATGGACGTCACCGAACGGAAAGACTGGGGAATGTTTGGCCGTCCCCTGTTCAACGACGAAGACGCGCAAGCCCTTTCACGGGTTGGAGTTTTGGACGTAGGCTCCAACTCCGTGCGCCTCGTCGTTTTCGACGGCGCAGCCCGCAGCCCGGCCTATTTCTACAACGAAAAGATCATGTGCGCCTTGGGGGCTGGCCTCGCAAAAACTGGCCGCCTCAATCCCGAAGGTCGCGTCCGCGCCTTGGCCGCGATGCGTCGCTTTGCGCAACTGGCCGAAGGCATGGGGGCCTCTCCCCTCACAGCCGTTGCTACTGCCGCCGTGCGCGAAGCCATTGACGGTGCAGAATTTTGCGCCGAAGTCGAACGGGAAACTGGGATCCACATCCACGTGATCGACGGCGAAGAAGAGGCCAGGCTTTCGGC
>RFUP01000435.1 GCA_009922885.1 Paracoccaceae bacterium | reverse complement strand
CGGGCGCTGACGTGCCGAAGCCGACCACCGTCAGGCCCACGATCAAGGCCGGAATCCCCATCCTCAGCGAGAGGTTCACCGCCCCGCGCACCAGCGCGTCGCCTGCAAACATCAGGATCAGCAGGCCCAAGCCCACCAGAAGCCATTCCATGGATTATCGCCCCTTGCTCTCGCAGAGGCATGGCCCCCGCCCAACCTTCACACTACCGCATTTCCGGCAGCGCCCCCGTTGCCCCAAACGCCCGACCCTGAGCTTTCCAAACATCGCCAGAACACCCATGGCGACCAGAAATAGCGTGATGATCTTGAACAGCATCTTAAAGCCCGAACCGCGCCCAATGGGCCCGTTCCTCTACCGCAACCATCGCATCCTCCATCAACCGGATCCCAATGCGCGGCATCCATCCCTTTTTGCGGCTATGGCGAATGAAGCGCACCTTCTCGCCGTATAGCTCCTTGAGCTTCGGCGTCGCCTGCGCCACGCCGTCGATCAGCCCCAGTTCCGTGGCCTTGGCTCCGAGCCAGACCTCGCCCGTGAAGATATCCGCTTCCTCGAGTCTTGCGCCCCGACGGCTCTTCACCCAATCGATGAAAACCTGATGCAGGTCGCCCAAGATGCCCTTGAGCCGCGCAACATCCTCGGGGTTTTCCGGGCGGAACGGGTCGAGCATGCTTTTTGATTTGCCCGCCGTATAAACCCGCCGCTCCACACCCTGCCGTGCCAGCAACTCATGCGCCCCAAAGCCCGCCGAGATCACCCCGATCGAACCAACGATCGAGCCCGCATCGGCCCAGATGTCATCCGCAGCACAAGCCAGCCAATAGCCCCCAGATGCCGCCACATCCTCGACGAAGGCATGAACCGGTATGCCCTTTTCCTCCGCCAAACGACGAATGCGCGCCGCGACGAGGGAGGATTGCACAGGGCTGCCCCCTGGTGAATTGATGATCAAGGCCACGGCATCGGGTTTGCCTTTGCGGAACGCGCGCTCGATCAGCGGAGCCATGCCCTCATCCGAAATGCCCGCGCTCGGGCCCGATCCGATCACACCGGAGAGCCGCAACACAGCCACCTTCGGGCCGGATTTCAAAAAGGGTATGAAACGTTTCATACCAAGGCATGTAGAGAGGCCACCGCGCCATGACAACGGTCAGCCTCCATTTCTCTAGGGTCGCAAGCGCCATCCCGTGCGGAAAATCCCCCAAACGATGGCCATGCAGAGCAATGTGAAGGCTCCAATCGCCAGGAGCGACGCCATGACAGGCACATCGGCCATCCCGAAAAAGCTCCACCGGAACCCCGAAATGAGCCACACCACCGGATTGAAAAGGCTCACCCCCTGCCAGAAAGGCGGCAACATCGAGATCGAATAGAACGCTCCGCCAAGGAAAATCAGCGGCGTGACCACCAAGAGCGGAATGAGCTGCAACTGCTCGAAATTCCCCGCCCAAAGCCCGATGATGAAGCCCATCAGCGCGAAACTGAGGCAAGTGAGCAGAAGAAACGCCACCATCGCCACGGGATGAGCGATGGAAATATCAACGAACAAGGCCGAGGTCGCCAAGATCACCGATCCGATGAACAGCGATTTCGTTGCCGCTGCGCCCACATATCCCAGCACGATTTCCAGAACGCCCACAGGGGCGGAAAGCACCTCGTAGACCGAGCCGATGAACTTCGGAAAATAGATCGCGAAAGAGGCGTTTGAGAGGCTTTGCGTCATCACCGAGAGCATGATCAGCCCCGGCACGATGAAGGCCCCGTAGCTCACCCCTTCCACCGTCTCGATCCGCGAGCCGATGGCCGTTCCGAACACCACGAAGTAAAGCGACGTCGACAAGACCGGCGAGATGAAACTCTGCAAGATCGTGCGCCGGAAGCGCGCCATTTCCTGACGGTAGATCGCCCAGACAGCAGGCCAGTTCATGCCGCACCTCCCTTCGAAGCGCCTTCCGCCAAGAGCCCCATGAAAATCTCCTCAAGGCTCGATTGCCGCGTGGAGATATCCTTCAAGCCCACGCCCGCCGCCGCCAGATCGGCGAGAAGTGCCGTAATGCCCGTGCGCTCGGCGCGGGTGTCGTAGCTGTAAACCAGCGTCGCGCCCTCATCTTCCAAGGTAAGCCCACGCCCGTCGAGCGCCTCCGGCACCTCCCCGAGAGGCGTGCGCAAGGCAATGCGCAGCTCCTTC
>RFUP01000434.1 GCA_009922885.1 Paracoccaceae bacterium | reverse complement strand
CAGCGGCGAGGCGCACGCGGAGGCGGCCCCCCGGATCGGCAGCGATCTGGCCCACGAGAAGGCCTGCGGGGAAGACGCCACCATCGCCTGCGGTGACCACGCGATCACCGGGGCGGACGGTATCGGGGTTCTCGATGAAGTTCACCGGCGGGGCGCGGGTGTTGTCGCCCATGATGAGGGCCGATTGCCCCGAGGGTTGGATGCGCACGGGGATGCGGCTGGAGGTATCAGTGAGGAGGATCACGCGGGAGGTGTTGTTGCCGACACCGGAAATGCGGCCGACGAGGCCGATACCATCCATCGCGGCCCAACCGTCGATGATGCCGTCACGGGTGCCGACGTTCAGGAGCACGGATTGACGGAAGGGGCTGCCGCTATCGGCGAGAACTACGCCAGTAACGTGGGTGAGTTGCGGGTCGAGGCGGACCTTGTTGAGGTCGAGCAGGCGGGCGTTTTCCTGTTCGAGCTGGACCGCCGCTTCTTTCCACATTTTAAGTTGCTGGACCTCGCGGCGGAGTTCCTGGTTCTGTTCGACGAGGCGCTGGTAGCTCTGGAAATCGCGCACGAGCGAGATTGCCCCCGAGACAGGAGCCATCATCCAGTCCATGTTCGGAACGACCCGATCCACCACTTGGGCACGGAAGCGCTCCATGCGCGGGCTGTCGATGCGCCAGATGAGGAAGACGCCGAGGAGCAACAGAACAGAGACCCCCAGAAGAAGCCGTCTGAGGGGAGCGATAAAATCCTCGCGGTCTGCTCTTTCGCGGGCCAAGGCGCCTCCGGGTCAGAGGGGATTAGCTGTCGTAGTCGATGGCGTGGCGCAATTGCTTTTCGTATTCGAGCGCCTTGCCGGTGCCGAGGGCCACGCAGTTGAGGCTTTCGTTGGCGATGGAGACCGAAAGGCCGGTCTGTTCGCGCAAAGCCAGATCGAGATCGCCGAGAAGCGCGCCGCCGCCCGTGAGCATGACGCCGCGATCCACGATATCGGCGGCGAGATCGGGCGGGGTGGTTTCGAGCGCCTGCATTACCGCGTCGCAAATCTGCTGTACGGGTTCGGCAAGGGCTTCGGCCACTTGGGCCTGGCTGATCTCGGTTTCTTTCGGCACGCCGTTCAGAAGGTCGCGGCCACGGATCTGCATCGAAGCGCCACGGCCATCGTCGGGCATGCGGGCAGTGCCGATGGAGGTCTTGATGCGTTCTGCGGTGGATTCACCGACGAGCAGGTTATGCTGGCGGCGGAGGTAGGAGATGATGGCTTCGTCCATCCGGTCGCCGCCGACGCGGACGGAGCGGGCGTAAACGATGTCGCCGAGCGAGAGGACGGCCACTTCTGTGGTGCCGCCGCCGATATCGACGACCATATTCCCGGTGGGATCGGTGATGGGCATACCCGCGCCGATGGCAGCGGCGATGGGTTCAGCGATAAGGCCTGCGCGGCGGGCACCTGCCGAAAGCACGGATTGACGGATCGCGCGCTTTTCGACGGGGGTTGCGCCATGCGGTACGCAGACGATGATCTTCGGTTTCGAGAAGGTCGAGCGCTTGTGCACTTTGCGGATGAAGTGCTTGATCATCTCTTCGGCCACGTCGAAGTCGGCGATCACACCGTCACGCATCGGGCGGATGGCCTCGATGGAGCCGGGCGTACGGCCGAGCATGAGCTTTGCGTCTTCGCCCACGGCCAGAACTTTCTTCACACCATCTTTGACGTGATAGGCCACCACGGAGGGTTCCGACAGGACGATGCCCTTGCCTTTGACATAAACGAGCGTGTTGGCCGTGCCGAGGTCGATGGCCATGTCTGCCGAAAAGAGGCTCGGCAGGTTGTTCAAAAAGGACATTTCGGCATTCCGTATGTCAAAGGTTGCAAAAGGAGTAGGCAATCCGCTCGGAAGGGCGGAATCGCAAGGGTTATAAGCGGGTGAGGGCGCGGGATAAAGGGTTCTGACCTCTCAAATCAGCGTCAATCCGCCGCCAACTGCTCGGGAAAACGGTGGACGCGGGCCAAAGCGGCGGCTAGAGGGCAGAAATGCTCTCGTATCAACACCTTTACCATGCCGGAAACCCTGCCGACGTCCAGAAGCATGCGCTGATGCCATGGCTCAACGTGCTGGACAACGTGGCCCTGGGTCTGCGCCTGCGCGGGGTACCGCGCTCGGAGCGCGAGAGCGTGGCGCGCGACAAACTCGCC
>RFUP01000433.1 GCA_009922885.1 Paracoccaceae bacterium | reverse complement strand
TTCAAATTGCGCCTTTAGCAATTCGTCAAGAACCTTGCGGCAGTTTTGCAGCGGGTGAGAAAAATTGGAGTGGGTGAGATGACCTACGAAAGGACGGGCGCGCGTGCGCTCGACTATGACTATTGCCATTACGGCCGGTCACGGCTGGCCTTCCGTGGCCCGCAACGGCCAATACCTGATCGCTTCGTGCTCTGCCTTGGCGGTTCCGAAACTTTCGGGCGCTTTATCGAAACCCCCTATCCCGCGCTGCTCGAACGCCGGATCGGGCGGCGCGTCTTGAACCTCGGCCTGCCCAATACAGGCTGGGATGCCTATCTGGCAGACCCTTGGGTGATGGACATGGTCCGCCGCGCCGATATGACGATCCTGCAAGTGCCCGGCTTGCAATGCCATTCCAACCGCTATTACACCGTGCATCCCCGCCGGAACGACCGCGTGATCGGCCAGACCCCTCTGATGCGCGAAGTGTTCCGCGAAGTCGACTTCACCGAGTTCAACTTCACGCGCCATCTGGTCGGTGCCCTGCAAGCCCGCGCGCCCGACCGATTTAATGCTCTGGTCCGTGACCTCCGCGCGGTCTGGCTCTCTCGCCTCAAGTCGCTGGTTTCGGCTGCCACTGGCGGCACGGCCGTGATGTGGTTCGCCCCGCATCCGCCCATGGACAAGCAAGAAGCGATGGAGAACAACAGTGATCCCTGGGGGGTGGACAAAACCCTCTTCGCCGAAGCCGCAGCACTTGCCAAGGCTGCGCTGATCGTGCGCATCAGCGCCAAGGCCCGCGCCCTCGGGGCGGAAGGAATGGTCTATTCTCCCATCGAGGCCCCGGCCACCTTCGGCCTTCCCGGCCCCGTCGCCCATCAGGAAGCCGCCGAACAACTGGCAGTGCTGCTCTAGAGCATTTCGAGAAGAAGTTGATAGACTTTTCCGGTTAAGAAATGCGTCAAATCATAAGCTTAAAGCGTTTCAGCCGTTTCAACATCAAAGCGAAACGCTCTAGGCCAGAAAACGGAACGCCCGCCACGGCAGAACCGGGCGGGCGTTCGATTTCAAAGGCTCAAGCTCAGAGCTTGCCAGTCAGTTCCGGAACAGCCGTGAAGAGGTCTGCCACGAGGCCGAAGTCCGCAACCTGGAAGATCGGCGCTTCTTCATCCTTGTTGATCGCAACGATGATCTTCGAGTCCTTCATACCAGCGAGGTGCTGGATCGCGCCCGAGATGCCGACGGCCACATAGAGGTTCGGCGCCACAACCTTACCGGTCTGGCCAACCTGCCAGTCGTTCGGAGCATAGCCCGAGTCAACCGCCGCACGCGAGGCACCAACAGCCGCGCTGAGCTTGTCGGCGAGCGTTTCGATGATCGCGAAATCGTCCTTCGAGCCAACGCCACGGCCACCCGACACGACGATGCCAGCCGAGGTGAGTTCCGGACGATCCGACGCCGCAACCTTGTCTTCCACCCATTCCGAGAGGCCGGGGTTCGCACCCGCTGCCACGGCTTCCACCGAAGCGGAGCCACCCATGGGCGCTGCGTCGAACGACGCGGTCCGCACGGTCATCACCTTCACGCTATCCGAAGATTTCACGGTCTGGATCGCGTTGCCCGCATAGATCGGGCGCTCGAATGTGTCGGCGTCGATCACGGCAGTGACGTCCGAAAGGATCATCACGTCGAGAAGGGCTGCCACGCGCGGGAGGATGTTTTTCGCATCGGTCGTGCCCGGTGCCACGATGTGGCTGTAACCCGAAGCAAGGCCCGCAACGAGCGCCGCAACCGGCTCTGCCAGACGCTTGCCGTAAAGCGCGTCTTCCGCCACGAGCACTTTGGAAACGCCGGCGATCTTCGCAGCTTCATCCGCAGCACCCTTGGCCGAGGCACCCACGCAGAGCACGGTCACATCACCAAGCGCCTTCGCAGCAGTCACAGCTTTCGCCGTGGAATCAACGCCCAATGCGCCATCAGTCACTTCTGCAATCAGGAGAACAGCCATCAGATCGCCCCCGCTTCTTTCAGTTTCGCCACAAGCTCGTCTACCGAGCCCACCTTGATGCCCGCTGCACGCGCTGCCGGCTCCGTCGTCTTCACAACAGTGAGACGCGGGGTGACATCAACGCCGTAATCCGCAGCCGTCTTCTCGTCCAAAGGCTTCTTCTTCGCCTTCATGATGTTCGGCAGCGATGCATAACGCGGCTCG
>RFUP01000432.1 GCA_009922885.1 Paracoccaceae bacterium | reverse complement strand
CTCGCTGCCGCCCTCACCAATGTGCTGGCCCTCGTCACCTCGATCTTCACCATGGTCGTCTATGACCGCATCCTGCCGAACGGGGCCACCGAAAGCCTCATCGCTCTCACCGCAGGCGTGGGCCTCGCGCTCATGTTCGACTTCATCCTCAAAAGCCTCCGCGCAGGTTTCATCGACCGTGCAGGCCAGCGCGCCGATATCCTCATGGGCCGCCGCCTCTTCGACCAGCTACTTGAGCTGCAACTCGCCGCCAAGAAAGGCTCCTCCGAGGCCTTGGCCAACACGCTCCGCGAATTCGAAAGCCTGCGCGACTTCATCACCTCCGCCACGCTCGTCGCCGTGATCGACTTGCCCTTCGTGCTCCTCTTCGTCTTCGTCATCCACATGATCGGCGGCCCCCTCGCCCTCGTGCCCGCCATCGCGGTGCCCGTGGCGATCGTGATCGGCCTTGCCATCCAGCCGCTTCTCTCGCGCCTCGCGGAACGCTCCTTCCAAGATGGCCAATCGAAACAGGGCGTGCTTGTGGAAACCGTCACCGGACTGGAAACCATCAAAGCCTCTGGTGCTGGCCGCGCCATGCGCGCCCGCTGGGAAGATGCCAGCGCTCGCCAATCCGATCACGCCGTCCGCTCCCGCGCCCTCACCCAATTCGCCCTGAACGCCACGGGTTTCGTGCAACAAGCCGCGCAAGTCCTCATCGTGTTTTACGGCGTTTTCCTCATCAACGATGGCATCACCTCTATGGGCGCGCTCATCGCCGCCGTGATCCTTACAGGCCGCTGCCTCGCGCCCCTCGCCATGCTCGTGCAAACCCTCACCCGCTTCAACGGCGCGCGCCAAGCCTACAAGAGCCTCGATGCGCTCATGCATGCCGATAGCGAGCGCCCCGAAGGCCGCGCATGGATCAGCCGCCCCAAACTCGACGGGCGCATCGAGTTCGACAGCGTCCGCTTCGCCTACCCCGATGCGGGCACCGAAGCCCTCAAGGGCGTGAGCTTCACCATCCAACCCGGTGAAAAAGTGGCCATTCTAGGCCGCATCGGCTCTGGCAAATCCACTGTCGCTCGCCTGATGATCGGGCTTTACACGCCCAGCCAAGGCTCTGTGCGGATCGACGGCGTCGACATCCGCCAGATCGACCCCGGCGACCTCCGCCGCAACGTCGGCTCCGTCTTGCAAGACGTCTGGCTCTTCACCGGAACGCTGCGCGAAAACATCGCCATCGGCGCCGTCCGCCCGCGCGACGAAGCCATTCTCGACGCCGCTCGCCTCTCCGGCGTGGAAGAATTCGTCGCCCGCCACCCCCGCGGCTATGACCTCATGCTGTCTGAGCGCGGCGAGGGCCTCTCGGGCGGCCAGCGCCAATCCATCGCGCTCGCCCGCGCCCTCGTCTCGCGCCCGCCCGTCCTCCTCTTCGATGAACCCACCAGCGCCATGGACGTGCAAACCGAAGCGGGCGTCATCAAGCGTCTCAAATCCGGCCTCGCGGATCGCACCATGGTCATCGTCACCCATCGCACCGCCCTTCTCGAACTCGTGGACCGCGTGATCGTCATCGAAGATGGCCGCGTCGCCTTCGACGGTGACAAATCCCAGATGCTGCGCGCAGGCCAAGCGAAGGGAGCCGCGCAATGAGCCGCAAACACGCCGATCTCGAAACCCTCGCCCGCGAAATGCGTGGCCGCTCGCCCGTCAAAGGCTCGCTCCTCCTCCTCGCCATTCTGGGCTTCATCGCCACCGCCTTCCTCTGGGCCGGGCTCACGGAAATCGACGACGTCACCCGCGCGCCGGGCCGCATCGTGCCCTCGGGCGACATTCAGGTCATCCAAGCCGCCGAACAGGGCGTTCTGCAAGCGCTCCACGTGCGCGAAGGCCAAGTGGTGGAAGAAGGCGCGCTCCTGATGGAGCTTGACGGCTCGCTCCTCACCTCCCAACTGGGCCAAGAAGAGCAGAAAGCCTTCGGCCTCATGGCCCGCATCACCCGCCTTGAAGCCGAGATCAACGGCACGCCGCTGACCTTCACCGAAGACCTCGTCGCCCGCGCGCCCGAAGTGGTGAAATCCGAATCCGCCCTGCACCAAGGCCGCCAAGAAGAACTGCAAGGCAAGATCGACATCCTCGAACGCCAGCGCGCCCAGCGCCGCGAGGAATTGGCCGAAGCGCAGGTGGATCTCGTCACCGCCACCGAAACCCTCGCCGTTCTGGCCGA